>DATHWP010000001.1:0-5479 GCA_035460505.1 Methyloradius sp.
CGACCAGTACGTGCAGCGCGTTGGCTTACTTTGAATGTACCAAAGCCAATCAAAGCAACTGGTTCACCTGCTTTTAATGAAGCAGTGATGCTATCAGTAATGGCGGTAAGGGTTTTAGCAGCGGCGGCTTTAGAGATTCCAGCTTCTGCAGCGATAACTGCAATGAGTTCGGTTTTATTCACTTGAGTAATCCTGATTGATTTTGGAGCGCTTATCTTAAACCATTTTTTGTCGATTGCACTAGTTTTTGCTACTAGTTCTCATTACTTAGGTACAAATCTTGTCAAACCGCGCAAATAAAGGGGCTACGTGGCAACTTTTTAGCATTTAAGGGTTCTTATTTCTTACCAATTTTGGAGAATCGCGATGATCAAAGTCGTTAAAACAAATGCTGAATGGCAAGCACAGCTCAGCCCGATGCAATATCAGGTCACACGATTAGCAGCAACAGAACGGCCCGGCACTGGTGAGTATGCTGATTTTAATGAACACGGTATTTATAGCTGTGTGTGTTGCGGCACTGATTTATTTGAGTCTGATACCAAGTTTGACGCTGGCTGCGGCTGGCCCAGCTACTTTAGGCCGTTGAACCCTGAAAACGTGCGTGAAGAACGCGATATATCATTGGGAATGATACGTACTGAAGTCATCTGCAATGTCTGCGATGCACATCTAGGCCATGTTTTCCCTGATGGCCCACCACCTACTGGCCTGCGCTATTGCATTAACTCTGCATCGCTTAGTTTTAAACCTGTTTAATTACTAAAGCACTGAACAAAACGACTCATCTCAAATGGGTCGTTTTTTATTGATAGGTGCATGCTTTTAAGCATCAATATATTTGGCAGAAATGTTGAATTCCTAGATACTAGATTTTTAGATTCCCGTTCGAAATTAGGGTCACGCACATGGCTATCAAGTCGCACGTTGATGCAAATTACCGTTTTATTGCCGCTTATCAAGAAATCAATGTGCGCATTGCACAGCGCCAGCAGGCATTAACACTTTACGTGACTTTAATGGTGAGTTTGCTTGCCGCGCTGGTTGCGCTGAAACCAACTGTGGGAAGCACCGCGCCGCCCATTGAATGGCTGGTGCTGGGTTTTCCAGTTGCCTCTCTTGCTTTGGTCTTTCTGAATTACATGGCTGAACGTGCGATCGCAAATTTACGCCATTTCCTTTCGATACTTGAGCAGCTGGATAACGCCCACCAATCACTCCCTAGCTACCATATAGATCCCGTATGGACGATTGCGGCCAATAAGGCACGTCGTTTTCATGTGTACGCGGCAGCTACACTTGTGGCCGGCACTAACGGCATAGGCTTGGGTGCTGTGAGCCACATATATCCTGAACGTATCGCTGAGCACCCAACAATCATCATTTTATCCGCAACCGTTGCGCTGGTTTCCTTCATTATGCTGCTGGTGATTCCTCGATGGAGTTATCGCCCCATTAATCGTTAACTTGAAAGGTAAATATGATTACTGCAGATGCCCTGAAAAAAACGTTTCCACTATGTGCGACACCAGATGATTGGGTTAAATCACTGGCGCCAGCCATGGAGAAATATGCCATTAACAACCCCGCAAGAATCGCCAGCTTTTTAGCACAAACAGGGCATGAGTCCAGTCAGTTCAACCGCTTGGTTGAAGGTTTAAACTACAAGACAGCCTTGCGGCTCCCCAAGGTCTGGCCTAAGCGCTTTCCTGATGAAGCTAGCGCGCAACCTTATGTGAGCAACGAGGAGAAACTGGCTAATCTGGTCTATGCCAAACGCTTGGGTAATGGCGATAGCAATAGTGGTGACGGCTATAAATTTCGCGGTCGCGGCATCATACAGATCACTGGCCGCAGCAACTATGCCGACGCAGGCAAAGCACTTGGCCTGAATTTAATTAACCAGCCTGATTTGTTATTGCAAAAACCAAATGCCGCGATGAGCGCAGCTTGGTTCTGGAGCAGCCGCGGACTTAATGCCTTGGCAGATGATCATACCGATGATAATGATCTGGAAGACTTTACCGAAATCACCAAACGTATTAATGGCGGTAGTGTTGGGCTTAGTGAGCGCTTAGCTTTACTTAATCTAATAGAAGCCCAACTCACTTGAAAAGTTAACTTTTAATGGCAAGCCGCCACAGGGAAGTCACTTCGGCTTTACGTGCTAGATGTAAGGGGTCTGTTGGGTCAGATGCACGCGGATGTGTGGCCTTTGTATCGCGCTTTTCCAATACCTTTAATCCCGCTTTATCAATCGCCGCGAGCAATTCGTCGCGTGTTCGCAGACCTAAATGTTCTGCGATATCCGAGAGTATCAACCAGCCTTCGCCATCGCTAGTTAGATGCGAAGCAAGACCATTTAAAAACCCGAATAGCATTCTACTATCCTGATCATATATAGCATGTTCAATGGGCGAGCTAGGGCGAGCTGGTATCCAGGGCGGGTTGCAGACAATCAATGGCGCTTGGCCCGTAGGAAATAAGTCGGATTTTACTATTTCGATACGGTCACTTAAGCCTATACGTTCAATGTTTTCATGGGCGCAGGTCAGTGCTCGATCATCCTGATCAGTAGCGATGACTTTTTTAACACCACGATGCGCCAGCACTGCCGCGATAACGCCAGTGCCAGTACCAATATCAAACGCTAAATCCAAATTAGGCAAAGGCGTGTCTGCAATCAGCTGGATATACTCACCGCGCACCGGCGAAAATACACCGTAATGTGGGTGAATCTGGTTCGCCAAGGCTGGGATTTCCACACCTTTTTTACGCCACTCATAAGCACCTATCAAGCCTAATAATTCGCGTAGCGAAATAACGTAGGCTGCTGTTGCTGGGCCATATACTTGCTCACAAGCAGACTTTACGTCAGGTGCACGGCGTAATGGGATAGCATGATCTGACGTTAATTCAATTAATAACATAGCCAAGGTGCGGGCACGCTGCGACTGTGCTTGACGATGTAGATGAAAGGCTTCGGCAGGGCTAGCTGCGCTGATCTTATCAGTCTTGTTCTTATGTTTGGGGGCTTGAGCACGACGCGCCATGGCTTGGAGCAATTGACGTGCATTCTGGAAGTCACCTCGCCAAAGCAATGCGGTGCCTTCACAGGCCAGCCTGTAAGCGGCATCTGCTGTCATGGTGTCGTCCACCACCATTACACGCTTAGGCGGTGGTGAACCACTTTCTGAACGCCATTGCCTGCTGACCGTTTTGCCTGCGTGTACCCAACTAATTACTGGTGATTCACTCAAAAGAGGTGTGCTCCATACTTATAATTTATTACCTGATTTTGCTACGCAATAAAAAAGGCAGCTTACGCTGCCTTTACAGTCTACTGCCAATCAGGGCTTGTATTAATGTTTTGTAATCTTGCGTAGCTGTTGAATCGCCTGCAATTGCGCCATGGCTTCCATCAGTTCGCCTTGCGCTTTTGCATAATCTACTTCTGAACTCTTGTTTTTCATGGCTTCTTCAGCCACACGCTTGGCTTCTAATGATTTAGCTTCATCCAGATCATGACCACGAATAGCAGTATCTGCCAACACTGTGACAATGCCTGGCTGAATCTCCAGAATGCCGCCAGAAACGAATATCAACTGCTCTTCAGCCTGATCAGAAATCTTCAGGCGTAAAGCGCCAGCTTTGATTGTGGTCAACAGTGGCGCGTGACGTGGATAAATACCGACTTCGCCCTGCAACGCAGGCGCCACAATGAACTCAACCTCGCCGGAGAAGATAGACTCTTCGGCGCTTACTACATCAATATGAATGGTTGCTGTCATGCTGTTTACCTATTTGCTATGGTGATGGGCTTAAAAATTAAAGCGTTTTAGCCTTTTCAATCGCCTCTTCAATCGCACCGACCATGTAGAAAGCCTGCTCAGGCAGATGATCGTAATCACCGTTCACAATGCCCTTGAAACCCTTGATGGTATCTTTCAATGAAACATACTTGCCAGGCGCGCCAGTGAATACTTCAGCTACGTGGAAAGGTTGTGACAAGAAACGTTGGATCTTACGTGCGCGAGCTACTGCCAGTTTGTCTTCAGGTGCAAGTTCGTCCATACCCAGAATCGCGATAATGTCGCGTAGTTCTTTATAGCGTTGCAATGTAGATTGTACTGAGCGTGCCACGCTGTAATGCTCATCACCAACCACGAGTGGATCCAATTGACGTGAAGTTGAATCCAGTGGATCAACTGCTGGATAAATACCCAGAGAAGCAATATCACGTGACAACACAACGGTTGAATCCAAATGCTGGAAAGTGGTCGCTGGTGATGGATCGGTCAAGTCATCCGCAGGTACATAAACGGCTTGAATAGAAGTAATAGAACCAGTCTTGGTAGAAGTAATACGCTCTTGCAAGCGACCCATTTCTTCAGCCAGGGTCGGTTGGTAACCCACAGCTGAAGGCATACGACCCAACAGTGCAGATACTTCGGTACCAGCCAGTGTGTAACGGTAGATGTTATCCACAAAGAACAGGATGTCACGGCCTTCGTCACGGAATTTCTCAGCCATGGTTAAGCCAGACAACGCTACGCGTAGACGGTTTCCTGGTGGTTCGTTCATTTGACCGAACACCATGGCTACTTTTGATTCTGAAAGGTTGTCCAGCTTGATAACGCCAGCTTCTGCCATTTCATGGTAGAAGTCATTACCTTCACGAGTACGTTCACCTACACCAGCAAATACTGACAAACCTGAGTGTTCTTTAGCGATGTTGTTGATCAGTTCCAGCATGTTCACAGTCTTGCCTACGCCAGCGCCGCCGAACAGGCCAACCTTACCGCCCTTGGCAAACGGACAGACCAGGTCGATCACCTTGATGCCGGTTTCCAGCAAATCAACGGAAGGGGAAAGCTCCTCGAACGAAGGTGCCTTCTGGTGGATTTCGCGACGCTCATCGGTGGCTATCGGGCCGGCTTCATCGATAGGGCGTCCCAGCACGTCCATGATACGGCCCAATGTGGCAGTACCGACCGGCACGGAGATACCGGCGCCGGTGGAGTTGATTGCCATCCCGCGGCGCAGACCGTCGCTTGAGCCCATGGCGATCGTACGCACGATGCCGTCACCCAATTGCTGCTGCACTTCAAAGGTCAGGCCGGCTTCTGCCGTGCTTGCCTCAGCACTGGTTTCATCCAGTGTCAGGGCTTCATACACCTTGGGCATCTGGTCACGTGGAAATTCGACGTCAACCACCGCGCCGATAATCTGAACAATCTTACCTTGACTCATTTTGATGATTCCCTATCTATGCTTTAATTTTTAAAAGCTGAATTCGTGCTGAATTCGTTGGTTTTCTTGACGATTAGTTTTCTTAACTCGTTTAACCGGATACCGCAGCAGCACCGCCGACGATTTCCGAGATTTCCTTGGTAATCGCAGCCTGGCGTGCCTTGTTGTACACCAGCTTCAATTCACCGATGACAGTCTTGGCATTGTCGGAAGCGGATTTCATTGC
>DATHWP010000002.1:0-6370 GCA_035460505.1 Methyloradius sp.
GTATTAAATCTAATCCCAGCCTTACACTCCAAGCCTGTCCGCTCAAGTCTGAGTGTGGTATATTGCTTGGCTGAATTATTTGTAGTTGATGCGCAAAATCGCTGCGAACTTTCTGTTATCTGTTGCTGTGTAATCACTAAATAAATATAAAGTTTAATGAGAGAGTAAAGTTATGTTGGATGCAATTCGTGAACATACCCAAGGCTGGCTGGCTAAAGTTATTCTTGCTGCCATTACCATCCCTTTTGCATTAGTTGGTATCGATAGTTATCTGAGGCAAGCTGGTTCGAATGTGCCGATTGCTAAGGTAGGTGAAGATACGGTTTCTGTACAAGAGTACGGTAGCGCACTGCAAAATTTGAGGAATCAACTAATTTCCGAAGGCAAAACGGATCCATCCGTAATAGAAAAGCCTGAAGTGAAGCAATCGGTATTAGATCATTTGATTACCAATCATTTATTAAGTCAAGAAATCAAGCGTGCTAAATTCATCATTGGTGACGATCAACTAAGCCAATACATTATTGCGCTACCTGACTTTCAAGAGAATGGTAAGTTTTCTCAGAAGGTGTATGACGAGTTGCTGGCGAGCAATCATTTAACACCTTCAAAGTTCGAGGCGAAAATGCGTGCTGATTTACTTGCGCAGCAGGCACGTCAAGGCTTGGCGCGACTTGCTTACATGCCACAACCATTGCTTGAGCAAACATTGAAAACTGAGCATCAACAACGTGAAGTCACTACTTCTGAAATCAAGACTGCTGACTTTATCTCTCAGGTGAAAATTGATCCAGCTGAGGTCACCGCATATTACGAGAAGCATAAAGAGAGCTTCCGTGTGCCAGAGCAAGTAAAGCTAGAATTCGTGCTGATGTCAGTGACATCGCTGATTCCTGGTATTCAGGTGAGTGAAGATGAGGTAAAGAAGTATTACGCAGATAACGCTTCTAAATTCCAGGGTGATGAACAACGTCGTGCCAGTCACATTCTGATTACCTTTGGCGTGAATCCTACGCCCGAAGCTAAAGCAGAAGCGAAGAAGAAGGCTGAAGATATTTTGGCTCAGATTAAAAAGAACCCTAAATCTTTTGAAGAGCTGGCGAAAAAATACTCTCAAGACCCAGGCTCTGCTGATAAGGGCGGTGACCTGGGTTTGTTTGGTCGCGGGGCGATGGTCAAGCCATTCGAAGACACTGTTTATGCGATGGCGCCCGGCACTGTGAGCGATTTGGTTGAATCAGAATTCGGCTACCATATTATCAAGCTAACGGAGATATCTGGCCACGCGCAAGACTATGACACCGCAAAGGCACAGATTAAAGCTGACATCATTTACCAAAAAGCATTAGACAAGTTTGCTGAGCAAGCTGAAAACTTTAGTAATTTGGCATATGAGCAATCAACTAGCCTCAAGCCTGTGGCTGATGCATTTGGCTTGCAAGTACAACCAACGGCCTGGTTAAGCCGCGCGGATGGCGCTAAGTTCTTCAAGAGTGATAAGTTTATCAACAGTGTGTTCAGTGATGAAGTGCTTAAAGAGCACCGCAATACTGAGGCTGTAGAGGTTTCGCCTAATAACCTTATATCTGCCCGTGTAGTGGATTATAAAGCAGCAGCCCCACGCACTTTTGATGAAGTGAGGGGTGGTATTGAGGATTATCTTAAGCTAGAAAAAGCAGCCCAACTTGCTGCTAAAGCTGGTGATGCTGCGCTAGCCAGTTTGCAACAAGGCAAAGAGGTTGCTTCACTGGAGTGGATTCCTTCCGTCACGGTGGACCGCAAGGATGCACAAGGCTTGACCGATTTGGCCATGTCTAACTTATTCAAAATCAACACAAGCAAACTACCAGCCTATGCGGGGTTAGTGGATGGTAATAAAGGTTACTTGTTGGTCAAAGTAATCAAAGTCAATGATACTGCAGCAACCGATGACGCTGGCAAGAAAGCACAAGAGCTGGAGTTGAAGTCAGCATTGGCTTCAGAATATGTCGCTGCTTATGTAAGTTCACTGAAAGCTAAAACCAAGATTGAAGTGAATCAGCAACTGCTCAACGCAGGTACCTTGAATAACTAGTATCGGATAGATCAAGACAAAATAAAAAAAGGCGGATTATCCGCCTTTTTTTATTTTTAACTGATACAGGTTAAACCTTAATCAATAACGCCTGCCGCGGTGATATTCATGCCGCCATCAACGTAGGTGATTTCCCCCGTAATGCCAGAAGCCAGATCGCTACAAAGGAAGGCTGAAGCATTGCCAACTTCTTCAATAGTGACATTACGGCGCAAAGGAGCGTGTTTCACATTGAAGCCTTGCATCTTGTCGAAGTCTGCAATACCAGAAGCTGCAAGCGTTTTGATTGGGCCTGCAGAGACTGCATTAACGCGAATACCTTTAGGGCCAAGGCTTTGTGCCATATAGCGTACATTGGCTTCTAAACTGGCTTTCGCAACACCCATGACATTGTAATTCGGTAGTGTGCGTTCAGCACCCAAATAACTAAGTGTCAGCAGGCTTGCATTACGGCCCAGCATCATCGGTAATCCTGCTTTTGCCAGCGCAGCAAAGCTGTATGAGCTCACATCATGTGCAATGCGGAAATACTCGCGGGTGACTGCATCCAAGTAATCGCCATCCAGTGCGACTTTAGGTACAAAGGCAACGGAGTGAACAATAATGTCCAAGCCATCCCAGTGCTTAGCTAGGGCAGGGAAAAGGGCATCTATTTGTGCGTCATCAGAAACATCACAGGGCAGCACGATATTTGAATCAAAGTCAGCCGCCAGTTTGGTGACGCGGTCTTGAAACTTGTCTAGTTGATAGGTGAAAGCGAGCTCAGCGCCTTCACGCTTCATGGCTTCTGCAATGCCGTAAGCGATAGATCGGTTACTGAGTAGGCCAACGATCAAGGCACGTTTTCCAGCGAGAAATCCCATGTGTTACTTCCTTAAACTTGAGTGATAATAATTATTTTGGTGTTATTTTCTTGGGTCAAGAGCGTCTCTCAGCCCTTCACCCAGCAAATTATACCCTAACACGGTAATCAGGATGGCGAGGCCGGGGAAGAAGGAAAGCCACCAGGCAAACTGGATGTACTCTTTACCATCGGTGAGTATATTGCCCCATGAAGCCTGCGGTGCCTGCACACCAAGCCCCAGAAAACTCAAGCCAGACTCCACAAGTACGGCACTGGCAATGCCTAAAACAGAACTAACAATAATTGGGGTCAGGCTATTGGGCAAAAGATGCGTAAATATCAAGCGGAAATCCCGAGCACCTAACGTTTCTGCTGCCAGCACAAACTCACGATTGCGCAAGCTCAGAAATTCGGCACGTACGAGACGTGTAACACCCATCCAAGATGTCAGGCCAATTACGATCATAATGTTCCAGATAGAGGGCGTTAAGAAAGCAATTACGGCCAGAATCAGGAAAAAAGTGGGGATAGAGAGCATCACATCGACCATGCGCATGATAGTAATATCAACAAAGCCTCTGTAATAGCCTGCGATCGCCCCCAGAGCGATGCCAATAGCAGTGGCGATACCAACTGCCACAAACCCCACTAATAACGAGATGCGCGCGCCAAACAGCATGCGTGAGAATACATCGCGGCCTAAACCGTCTGTGCCCATCCAATGTTGCGCTGTGGGCGACAGCAAAATGGCTTTTACATCAATAGCATCTGGGTCAAACGGCGCAATCAGCGGTGCCATGAATGCCAGTAATAGAATGGCGGCAATAATAATGAAGCCAGATAAAGCGAGTGGGTTGGCCAGCGTTTTGATGAGGGTATGCGTTTTCATTGAACGACACCTCTGCGAACACGTGGGTCAGCCCAAGCATAAGCGATATCTGCAAATAAATTGCCTAGTAATGTCAGTGCAGAGCCGATAGTTAGTATGCCCATGATTACGGGAAAATCGCGCATCATTACAGCGTCATAAAATAGCTTGCCCATGCCTGGTATAGCAAAGATGGTTTCTGCAATCACCGAGCCGCCAATTAAACCTGGGATAGAAAGGCCTAAGATGGTAATCAATGGTAATAAGGCATTACGGAAAGCATGCCGATAAATCACTTTATGCTCTGAAAGGCCTTTTGCACGTGCAGTTGTAATGTAATCTTGATGCAATACATCCAGCATGCCATTCTTGACGAATAGAGTGATACCCGCTAACCCTGTAAGAGAGGGAATCACAATCGGCAGGAATAGGTGACGACTGGTATCGTAAAGCTGTTCTAGCCAACCCATATTTTGATGATTGATGCTTTCAATACCAGAAATTGGTAACCATCCATGAATCACACCCAGCCAGTACATGAGCAGTAGTGACAGCCAGAAGCCCGGCACAGAAAATCCTATAAACACAAATACCGTGATAGCGCGGTCTTTCCATTTTGCGTGGTTGACCGCGGCAATAATGCCAAACGGTAACGCAATCATTACAGTAAGAATCAAGCTGAATGTGTTGATAATGAGCGTGATGGGCAGTGCTTCTTGAATCATGCCTTTGGTGACATTGCCATCTTTGTCTTTGGTTTCCCAAAATACTGGGCGTTGATGCGTGGCGAACGATGTTCCAAAATCAAGTGTGGCAATGCGCTTAATCCATAAACCATACTGCACAATCACGGGTTTATCCAGATTGTAGAGTTCACGCAGTTTTTGCCTTGATTCTTCGCTTGTTTTGGGGTTGAACGCGGCTTCGGTCGTGGTAATGTCGCCTGGTGCAAGATGCATGATTAAGAATGAAATCAGGCTAATACCCACCAATAGAGGCACCATCCAGAATAATCGTTTGAGGATATATTTCAGCATGACTATTCGCTGATCTCTTGGCGCATATTGCCTTCAGGTCTTCTTAAGCTTGCGGGTATATACCAATCATAGGAGTTATAGCCGATACCTGCTGGCGGCGCTGGGTTGTCGATACCTTTTACACGTTTGTGTATGGCAGGCAAACCGTAGCCTGCGAAAAGATAAACAATAGGGCTATCGTCATACAGCACTTTCGCAAATTCGTGATAAATCTCTGTACGCTTTTCAGTATTCAGCTCTGTACGGCCTTGCTCAAGCAACTTATCCACTTGAGGGTTGCTATAGCCGATAAAATTGAATTTACCAGGTGCTTGCTGCGAGGAGTGCCAGATATTGAATTGGTCTGGGTCTAGCGATAATCCCCAACCTAAAACGACAACATCAAAATCACCAGTTTTAATAAAGCGGCCTACAAAGCTTGCCCACTCGAGCGAGCGTATCTTGGCATCAATCCCAATTTCTTTCAGGCGGCGTTGAATCAGTACAGCACTCATTTCTCTCTGCTTGTTCTGGTTTGTAAGTATCTCGAATGCTAATGGTTTGCCATCACGATCCAGAATGCCATCGCCGTCATGGTCTGCAAAACCAGCCTCGTGCAGAAGTTCGAGCGATTTTTTAGGGTCATAGGGATATGGGTGCAAGTCAGGATTGCTCCACCGCGTGCCTGGTTTGTAAGGTGAGGAAACGGGCTCTCCCAAGCCTAGTAATACACCATCAATGATTTCCTGTTTATCAATCGCATAATTGATGGCTTTTCTTACCCGTACATCATCAAATGGTTTGTGTTTGAGATTAAATCCCATGTAGGTATAGTTATTGCCGAGCTCTTTGTATAAGGCGATTTTTTTAGTGAGATCAGGTCGTGCAGGAAATATGCGTGCGTATTGAATTGGGTTGAGATTCATCACATCTATATTGTCCGCGAGCAACTCGAGGAATTGCGAGGCAACATCAGGGATAAAGCGCGTGACAAGATGATCAATCTTCGCTTGGCCTTGAGTTGCAAGCGGGTTGCGAACCAGTGAGATGCGTTCGCCATTGCGCCAGCTTTCGAGCTTGTAGTAATGACTGCCAACAGGATTGCGGGCAAAGGCGGTGGTGTTGATATCTTGGTCTTTTAATAGATGCTCAGGCAATATTTGCAAGCCAGCCCATGAATCCAGTGCTGGCGCGTAAGGCTGGGAGTAAGTGACTCTAAAAGTCTGCGCATCAGGCGTTTCGGCTTTGCTTACCAGCTTGTAATCAGCGCCATAGGGTGTGCGAGTGTGGTCATCCGTGACCAGTTTCCAGGTGAACAACACATCGGCGCTGGTAAGTGGTTTGCCATCGGACCATTTAATGTTGGGTTTTAAGGTAAAAGAGATAGTTTTTTGGTCTGCTGAGACTTGCCACGATTGCGCCAGCTCACCTTGTAACTCGAGATTTTTATCGTATTTAAGCAAGCTGTTAAATAGATTGGCTGCTACTGCAGAAGCCGCTGATTCGCCAGCAATCATGGCGATGAGTCCGCTAGGTTCGCCTGCCGTGGCATCAACCAATGTGCCGCC
>DATHWP010000003.1:0-6512 GCA_035460505.1 Methyloradius sp.
ACGCCCAGATTTAAAAGTCATTGTCACTAGTGCCACGATTGATGCTGACCGCTTCTCACGCCATTTTGATGGCGCACCTGTGATTGAGGTCTCAGGCCGTACCTATCCCGTAGAAATTCGCTATCGTCCGCTGGGCAAGGCGGGTTTCAAGGCACAAAGCAAAGAAGATGAAGTGGCCGATGCAGATAACATTCTGCTACTGAATGAAGACCTCATGGGCGTGCAGCGCAAAGGTAAAACCGAATCGGGCTGGCGCGCAGCCAAGGATTGGATAGCAGAGGATGATCGCGAAGAGGCGATTGAAGAAGCGATTCTGGATGCGGTAGATGACTTATCGCGCTTGGGCGGCGGCGATGTGCTGGTATTTTTGCCAGGCGAACGCGAGATTCGCGATACGGCTGACCATCTGCGTAAACACCTCAAATATGCCGAGATTCTGCCTTTATTCGCGCGACTTTCTATAGAAGACCAGCAGAAAGTATTCCGGCCATCTGGCGGCCGCCGTGTCGTGCTGGCAACTAACGTGGCTGAAACCTCGCTCACCGTTCCCGGCATAAAATATGTGGTGGATGCTGGGCTGGCACGCGTGAATCGCTACAGTTCTCGCGCAAAGGTTGAGCAATTACAGATTGAAAAAATCTCTCAGGCCGCCGCAAGGCAACGTGCAGGCCGCTGCGGACGTGTGTCAGATGGTATCTGTGTGCGGCTTTACGATGAGCAGGATTTTAATAGTCGCCCTGAATTCACTGAGCCAGAGATATTGCGCTCATCACTGGCCGCCGTCATCTTGCGCATGGCCGCGCTCAATCTTGGTGATGTGAATGATTTTCCGTTTATCGAGGCGCCCAGTTCCAGATTAATCACCGATGGTTACCAACTATTGCAGGAGCTGGGTGCGGTGGACGATCAGCGCCAGATCACCGAGGTTGGCAACCAGCTTGCCAAGCTACCGCTAGACCCACGAGTTGGTCGCATGATACTGGCTGCGAAAAAGGAAAGCTGCCTGCAAGAGATACTGATTATCGCGAGTGCCCTATCCATTCAAGACCCCCGTGAAAGGCCGATGGATAAGCGCGAAGCTGCTGACCAGGCGCATGCCAAGTTTGCTGATGAACGATCTGACTTCATGGGCTATTTAAAGCTCTGGGCGTTCTATGACGAAGCCTTGAAGAACAAGAAATCGAACAAAGAGCTACTGAATAAATGCCACCAAAACTTCCTCTCTTTCCTGCGATTGAAGGAGTGGCGTGAGCTGCACAGCCAGATTGTGAGTATCGTTACGGAGATGGATTTCAAGCTGAATACACTGGATGCTGGCTACGACCAGATACATCGTGCGCTGGTGTCAGGCCTGCTTGGCAATATCGGCTTCAAGGATGGTGAGTCTGACAGCTATCAAGGCGCGCGTGGTATTCGTTTCAATATCGCGCCAAGTTCAGCACTAAAGAAAACTCGTCCAAAATGGGTGATGGCTGCCGAGTTGATGGATACCACCAAACTCTATGCGCGCTGTGTCGCCAAGATAGAGCCTGACTGGATAGAGCCAGTCGCACGCGGTCTAACGCAAAGTCATTACAGTGATCCACGCTGGGATAGAAAGCTGGCGCAAGTCGCAGCATGGGAGCGTGTCAGCCTCTATGGCCTTACCATCATTCCCAAGCGACGTGTGCATTACGGGCCAATTGACCCCAAGGAATCGCGTGAGATTTTTATTCGTGAAGCTTTGGCGAATATGGAGTTTGATACCCGCGCACCGTTCTTTGAGGCCAACCGCAAATTAATCTCGGAGATTGAAGAGCTGGAACACAAGGCACGGCGGCAGGATGTACTGGTGGACGAGCATACTTTGTTCGCATTCTATGACGAGATCATTCCCGAAGGCATTATCAACGGCGCTGGCTTTGAAGCATGGCGCGAGACTGCAGAAAAGACTAATCCCAAGCTGCTATATCTCACACGCGAGCTGCTCATGCGACATGGCGCGGCAGGCGTTACTGAAGCACAATTCCCTGAAAGTTTTGTCATGGATGGCGTTTCACTGCCACTTAAATATCGTTTTGAGCCCAGTCATCCGCTTGATGGTGTGACCGCTACTGTGCCGCTGGCGCTACTTAACCAGCTGGATTCAACCCGCGCTGAATGGTTGGTGCCGGGCATGTTGCGCGAAAAACTTACTACTTTAGTCAAAGCACTGCCCAAAACCTACAGGCGTGTTTGCGTGCCTGTGCCCGAGTTTGTCACTGGCTTTCTGGAGCAGGCAAAGGTTGGTGAAAGCCCAATATTGCAAGCTTTAGCAAGCTACATTAAACAGCGTACCAAGCTTGAAATCTCACCCAGCGACTGGCCGCAGGATGCCTTGCCAGCGCATCTATTGATGAATTTTCGTATCGTTGATGAAAAAGCACGTGAACTGCGGATGGGGCGAGACTGGAATGCACTTAAGCAGCAACTCGGCCAGGCAGCACAACTTACTTTTAGAAGTGCTTCACCAGAAATTGAGAAATCTGGCCTCAAGCAGTGGGATTTCGGCGACTTGCCTGCCACGCTGTCATTCAATCGTGATGGTCGCTCACTCACGGGCTACCCAGCGCTGGAAGATCATGGCGATAGCGTTTCCATCAAGCTGTTCGACACCGAATCAGCCGCCATTAAAGCCCACAGGCTAGGTATCTGCCGATTGATGCGATTTGAGCTCAAAGAACAAATCAAGCAACTGGAAAAAGGCCTGCCAGGATTCAACCAATACGCCTTGCTGCTACGCAATATCGTAAGCCCAGACGAGTTGCGCGAAGACATGCTCACGGCGATTGCCGACCGTGCTTTTATTGGTGAAGATAGCTTACCGCGCAGCAATGCGGAATTTATGAACCTCAAACAGCGCGCCAGAACTCGCCTGCCAGCGGTTGCCGAAGCCGCATCAAGGTTGGCACAAGCCATCAGTGCCGAATACCAGCCACTCACGCAAAAACTCGCTAGTTTGCCAGCCCCAATGGGGCGGATTAAAGCCGAAGTTGAGATGCAGTTATCCAAGCTATTACCCAAGCGTTTTTTCAGCCAAACTCCGTGGGATAGTTTGCAACACCTGCCGCGCTACATGAAATGTCTCAAATTGCGGCTGGATAAATATCCTGCCAGCATAGAGCGCGATACCCGTAGCGCCCAGTCAGTACAACAAGTCTGGCAGCGCTGGGAAGAGAGGGTGATTGCACTAAAGAAAGCTGGGCAAGAGGTTAGCCCTGAGCTGGATAACTATCGGTGGTTAATAGAAGAGTTGCGAGTATCCCTGTTTGCGCAGGAACTTAAGACACCATTCCCCGTATCGGCCAAGCGCTTGGACAAGCTCTGGTCAGATATTAAAACCTGACCTATTGACCGTTCATTTTGCGGTAAAAGGTGTTGCGGCTGATTCCAAGTTCACGGGCCGCAGCAGAGACATTACCTGCATGTTTATGCAGAGTATTTCGCACTAACTCTTCATTTAGTGCTGAGAGTAAGGCTGGCGGCTCACTAGAATTTTTTTGTGCCATTTCCTCAAGAAAATCATCTGATAAATGCGATTGATCAATAATCTCGCCACCAGATAAAGCCAACGCGGTTTTCAATACATTGTGTAGCTGGCGAATATTGCCAGGCCATGGGTGGTGCCTGAACAGCGACATAGTAGAAGGGCTGATGTTGGCTTTGCTAGCCTGTTCGATTTCCATAATCAAGCTGATCAATGCATCGAGGTCGCTGCGTTCGCGCAAAGCAGGCAAACCCACATTGAGGCCATTCAGGCGGTAATAGAGGTCGCGTCTGAATACACCTTTTTCTACATTCTCGCGTAGCTTTTGGTTGGTAGCGCTGATTAGCATGAAATCGAGAGGTTTTGATTTGCTACTGCCCAGCGGCGTCACGCTGCGTTCTTGCAGTACGCGTAAGAGACGTGATTGTAACGCCAGTGGCATGTCGCCGATTTCATCCAGAAATAGCGTGCCGCCATTGGCTTGTTCTAGCTTGCCAGCACTGCCTTTGCGCCGCGCGCCTGTGAAAGCACCTTCTTCATAACCGAACAGTTCGGACTCAATCAGGCCTTCTGGCAACGCGGCGCAGTTGACTGCAACCCAAGGGCCATCATGACGATTGCTGGCTTCATGGATGGCACGAGCGAACAGCTCTTTGCCTACGCCAGTTTCGCCTTCGATCAATATAGGAATATCCTGATCCAGCACTTTCTGTACTTGGCTGATGGCTTTGGCTAATCTGCTATCGCCAGTATTCAGCATTTCTAAATTGGCGGCGCAATCGCGTTTCTCTGGTTTACTGTTGGTGACTGCTGCAGGCTGAGCCGCTGATTTGCCAAGGCTGCTATCAGCACGTGCATAAAGTCTTGCGCCATTGCTTAGCTTGATTGGGAAGACCAGATGGCCATTATTCAGGCTGGTGAGAGCAGGCTCGAATAAATCCTGGAAATAGATTGCGCGATTTTTCATCAATTCACTATCAAAACCGAGCTGGAACTGACCGCTGCGGTTAATCGCCAGCAATCGGCCATCACCATTGAAAACAGCAATACCTTCCCATAGCGTGCCTATGAATTCTGGTCTGGCGTGAAAGTGCAGGGCGATATCTCCTTGGCAACTGGCGCTAAACAGACGATTTTCTATCATCTGCGCGGCCATTTTTACCAGAGCCAGCGTGTGTTGTTGTGGTATCAGGGAGTCATTCGAAACATCCAATGTGCCTAGCAATTCATTGCTAACACCAAATATGGGAACTGCAGAGCAGCTCAAGATATGGTTTCGTTCAACAAAATGCTCCGCGCCTTGTACTGTCATTGGCGCGGCTTCCATTAATGCAGTCCCTATCGCATTGGTGCCACGCTCATTCTCATGCCATGAAGCGCCTGCGCTTAGTTCAATCTTTTGCTGATCACTGAGAAAGTGATTATTACCTTGGCTATGCAGAATCACGCCTTCGTCATCGGTCAGAGCCACCATGCTGCGCGTATGTGCGATTTGCTCACTAAGCGTCACCATTTCGGGCTGGGCATAGGCAAGTAACAGCTGATGTTTTTCGCGGCGCTGTTTTAATTCAGCTGCGGTTAATACATGACTGTGGTCATTTGCAGATGCATCAACGCCATTGGCGAGCGAGCGCTCCCATGAGCGGACGATTTCCTCGGCCACCACGCCTTTTTGTAGCTTGCCGCCGTTGAGAAAAGTCTCGCGCGCATCTCGGATGATCTGCGATTGATTGATGACCGAATTCGCCATTTTTGCCTGTAATTAATGTGTTAACTGTTCACGGGTCAATTTAACACCTGTTCATTTCTGACACAACCGAATCGCCATGACCATTACTCTGCGTCTCAATTTCTTTTTCTGACAAACCTAGTATTAGCAAGGCCTGTAAGGCTGTTTTCACACAATTTAATCTGGTTGGCATATGGCTTGCAATACTGCTCTCACGGTCATACATGCGTTGCCTGTTTAACGTGTGTAAAACCAATCACATCTTTTTAAAACAATCTTTTTGGAGAGTAGCTTGAGAACACATCAATTAAAACTAGCAGTAGGGGCTGGTTTGCTTAGTCTGATCTGCAATTCTGCTTTTGCAGAAGATGACCTGAGCAAGCTTATGCAAGACGATAACCAATGGGCAAGCCAACGTAAAGATTACGCGAATACTGGCTATAGCCGTTTGTCACAAATCAACAAGGGTAATGTCGGTCATTTAAAACAGGCCTGGACGTTTGCTACTGGCGTTAATCGTGGTCACGAGGGTGCGCCGCTAGTTGTTAATGACATCATGTACGTTCATACCGCATTCCCTAACAACGTATATGCATTGGATTTGAATGATAACCAGAAAATTATCTGGTCTTATTTTCCAAAACAAGACCCTTCAGTTCAGGCTTTGTTGTGCTGTGACAACGTAAATCGTGGTCTTGGTTACGGCGATGGCAAGATTTTGCTGCAACAGAATGATGGCACTTTAATCGCCTTCAATGCCAAGGATGGCACCAAGGTTTGGGAAGTTAAAGTAGTTGATGTTAAAAAAGGCGAATCAAACACCAACGCGCCGCATGTGTTCAAGGACAAAGTCATCACTGGTATGTCTGGCGGTGAATATGGCGTTCGCGGTTTTATTACTGCCTATAACATCAAGGATGGTTCACTTGCTTGGCGTGCCTACAGTAACGGCCCTGACACTGATGTCATGATTGGTAAGGATTTCAATAAAGAGAACCCACACTACAGCGCACTATCTGTTTATGAAGATGTGAGCGGTGGTAACACACAAGGTGGCTCATTCAAGGCGCTGGATAAATCCAAGCTTAAGTTTCCAGAAGCTGACTTGGGCGTAAAAACCTGGCTCAAGCCACAAGCGATTAAAAATGGCTGGGAGCATGGCGGTGGATCGACTTGGGGTTGGTATTCATATGACCCAACGCTGAACCTGATGTACTACGGTACAGGCAACCCTGGCACTTGGAACCCAGATGTACGCCCTGGCGACAACAAATGGTC
>DATHWP010000004.1:0-14082 GCA_035460505.1 Methyloradius sp.
GCCACCAAATTTCTTTGACAGAATGGTGGTGATCGCTGCTGTTAATGTGGTCTTGCCATGGTCAACGTGTCCAATCGTACCTACGTTAACGTGCGGCTTCGTCCGCTCAAATTTACCTTTTGCCATGTTCTTTTTCCTTTAACTTTAGCTTCTAAATTAAAACAGCTTCTAAATTAAAACCACATTAAGAATGTACCGAGCCGCAACCCGACACCTCACACATCCAAATAAATACAATAATACTGGTGCCCATGGCGGGAATCGGACCCGCGACCTCTCCCTTACCAAGGGAGTGCTCTACCACTGAGCCACATGGGCGCTTTACAAATTCTTAAACTTAAATTCGTAGCACCTGAATTGCTCGTGGCACCTCAAAATCATGGAGCGGGCGACGAGGTTCGAACTCGCGACATCTTGCTTGGAAGGCAAGTGCTCTACCAACTGAGCTACACCCGCACACCTCACCAGAACATCAAACCCATAACTTTAATTAGACCCGCAACTTCATCTTTGGTGGAGGGGGAAGGATTCGAACCTTCGTACTCTGAGAGAACGGATTTACAGTCCGTCGCCTTTAACCACTCGGCCACCCCTCCAAACCGAACCCAAGATTATGATGACTTTTTACCCGAGTGTCAAACCAAAATTGGCTAAATTGTAGAGTAAAACAAGATTGGTGCCGGATGTCGGAATCGAACCAACGACCTTCTGATTACAAATCAGCTGCTCTACCAACTGAGCTAATCCGGCAATTTGATAAGTCTCTAAGACTTAATGAACAACGCTTTGCTATTTCACCAACTTTAAAGTCGGCTTTTTAACTTCTTTAGATTTACCCTCAACCAACGGTAAATCAGTTACAACAGCTTCTATTTGCTTACCGTCAGCACTTTGGTCAGCAATAAGTTCTGACTGAATCTCAGCCTGGAAGAACATGCCTTGACCGTTTTCGCGAGCGAAGATACCACGAACTGCATCAATTGGCACGTACAAATTATTTGATACACCACCAAAACGCGCCGAAAACGTTACAGCTTCGTTGCCAATATGCAAATCTTTCGTTGCTGCATAATTCAGGTTGAGCACGATCTCGCCATCTTTAACGTAGCCCATCGGCACTTTGGTTTGAGCATCCACGCCCACCAAAAGATGTGGCGTAAAGCCGTTATCAGTGCACCATTCATGCAATGCACGAATAAAATAGGGCTTGGTCGAAATCTGCTCAGCCATGCTTGGTTACTTACGCATAGCCTTTTCAGACGGCGTCATCGCTTCGATGTAAGCCGGGCGAGAGAATATACGTTCTGCGTATTTAAGTAAAGGTGCAGCTTGTTTTGGGAGCTCAATACCGTAATGGCCCAAACGCCACAACAATGGTGCAATGGCAACATCCAGCATGGAAAATTCATCGCCCAAAATATATTCCTGCTTACTGAACAGTGGCACGATTTGAGTCAAATT
The DNA here is from genome assembly GCA_035460505.1 of Methyloradius sp. GTDB lineage: Bacteria > Pseudomonadota > Gammaproteobacteria > Burkholderiales > Methylophilaceae > Methyloradius. Next base: position 1,462 of record DATHWP010000004.1, read on the forward strand.
ATCGCGGATGGTAATACGTGCTTTGTCAGCAAGCTTAGTATTGCCAGATTCAATATCGCCGATGTGGGCAAACAACTCTTGCTCAAAGTTATAGAGAAAAAGACGCGCACGGGCACGCATTACAGGGTCTGCTGGCATCAGTTGTGGATGCGGGAAACGCTCATCAATGTACTCGTTAATAATATTGGCTTGTTGCAAAACAAGATCGCGCTCAACCAGTACAGGCACGGCGTTATGCGGATTGATAATCGCCAAATCTTCTGGCTTGTTGGCAAGGTCAACATCAATCACCTGAAAATCCATGCCTTTTTCAAATAAGACAATACGGCAGCGGTGGCTATATGGGTCGGTAGTACCCGAGTACAAGGTCATCATAATCTTTATTTCCTACGTGGTAAGCGGAACTGGGGTTGCCATAATGACAAACCCAGCTTTGAATTTAGTGAATGTCTTTCCAGAATTCTTTTTTCAGGTAATAGCTGACTACGAACAAAACACTCAAAAATAACAATACAATCAACCCCAAATGCAGGCGCGTGCTTTTCGCTGGCTCAGACATATAAACTAGATAATTAACTAGATCAGCCACAGTTGCGTCATATTCAGCGGGAGACAATTTGCCTGGACTGGTCAAAACCAGCTTATGAAGCTCAGATTTTTCGCCATTCTCGCCAACAACCTCTTCGGCCTTCAATACCTGGTCACCCTGCAACTGCCACAATACGTGCGGCATGGCTACTTTGTCATACACGGCATTGTTCCAACCCGTGGGGCGTGTATCGTCACGGTAGAAACCACGCAAATAGGCATATAGCCAATCTGCACCGCGAGCCCTTGCCTCGACAGTCAAGTCTGGGGGCGTAGCACCGAACCACTCTTTCGAATCCTTCTTCGGCATTGCTACCTTCATGGTTTCGCCAACTTTATCGCCAGCGAATAACAGGTTTGCCTTGATTTGATCAGGAGTTAAACCAATATCCTGCAAACGGTTATATCGCATATAAGCTGCGTTATGGCAGTTTAGGCAATAGTTCACAAATATCTTGGCACCGTGCTGCAAAGATGCCTGGTTATTAGGATTAATTGGCGCATGCTCCAGTTCCGGGCCTTCGCTTGCTACCGCAGAAATAGAAACAGATAACAGGAATGTCAGTAATAGTTTTCTCATAATAGACGCGCTCATCCCGTTACCCTTTCTGGTACTGGCTTGGTTTTATCTATTTTCGTATACCAAGGCATCAAGATAAAGAACAGGAAGTAAATCACTGTAAATATTCTTGCAACTACCGTGGCACGATCTGCGCCACCTAAGAAAAACACGCCCGCATCAAATTGACCCCAGACGTTTGAAGGTTCAGTACCCAGATAACCCAAGATAAGAAAACTCACGACAAACGCAGCCAGCCATTTTTTATACAAACTACCACGATAACGGATTGATTTGACCGCACCACGATCTAGCCACGGCAATAAAGCAAATACCATCACTGACAGCCCCATGCCCACAACACCAGGGAAGGATGAGTTCAGGATAGGCGGCACTGCGCGCAAGATCGAGTAGTAAGGCGTGAAATACCAGACGGGTGATATATGCGGCGGCGTTTTCAGCGAATCTGCCGGGATGAAATTATTTGCCTCAAGGAAATAACCACCCATTTCAGGCGCAAAGAAAAGAATGGCGGTGAATACAATCAAAAATACTGATACGCCCACAATATCCTTCACGGTGTAGTAAGGATGAAATGGAATACCATCAAGCGGTATATGAGTTACAGGGTCTTTCAAGTTTTTGATTTCTACGCCATCAGGATTATTCGACCCAACCTCGTGCAAGGCAATCAAGTGCGCCGCAACGAGACCCAAAAGCACCAGAGGTAAAGCAATCACATGGAACGCAAAAAAGCGGTTCAATGTTGCATCAGACACCACATAGTCACCACGCAACCACTCTGAAATATCTGGGCCGATAAATGGAATGGAGCTAAAGAGGTTAATAATCACCTGCGCTCCCCAGTATGACATCTGCCCCCAAGGCAGCAGATAGCCAAAAAAGGCTTCGCCCATCAATGCCAGGAAAATACCAACACCAAATAGCCAAATAAGCTCACGTGGGCCTCGATAAGAACCATAGATAATACCGCGGAACATGTGCAGATACACCACCACAAAGAACATGGAAGCGCCGGTGGAGTGCATGTAGCGAATCAGCCAACCCCATGAAACATCACGCATGATGTATTCAACGGAAGCAAACGCGAGATCAGCATCTGGCTTGTAATTCATGGTCAGGAAGATACCTGTGACGATTTGCAAAACCAGCACCAGCAAGGCAAGCGAGCCGAAGAAATACCAGAAGTTGAAGTTTTTTGGTGCGTAATATTCTGACAAATGCGCTTTGTAATTTGCCGTCAGTGGAAAACGCTCATCCACCCAACCCAGCAATCCTGTTACCAATTTATTCATGATGGTGATGGCCTTTTAAGTTTCGTTACCAATACGTACGACTGAATCACTGACGTACTTGTAGTCTGGCACCAACAGATTGATTGGCGCAGGTGAACCCTTGAATACACGGCCGGCTAGATCATATTTAGAGCCATGGCATGGACAGAAGAAGCCACCCGGCCAATCGGCACCCATATCTGCACCAGACTGCAGTCTTGGCGAAGGTGAGCAACCCAAGTGGGTACAGACGCCAACCAGCACCATCAGGTTTGGTTTTACAGAGCGATCTGCATTCTTACAGTCCGCAGGCTGTTGATTCACTTCCAGCTTAGGGTCAGTCAGCCTATCATCGTGATTACCTAGCGCATCAAGCATGGCTTGGCTACGATTGATAATCCAAACCGGTTTGCCGCGCCACTCCACAGTCACCATAGCGCCTGTGTCGATTTTGCTGACATCCACTTCAACTGGAGCACCTGCCGCTTTTGCACGCGCGCTAGGCAGCATGCTTGCAACAAAAGGCACAGCAACTGCCGCAACCGCAACGCCACCCACAGCACCGGTGGCAGCAATTAAAAATCTTCGTTTGTGTTGATCCACTGGTTGGTTCGCCATCACACGCCTCTAATATTGATTGCATCAAGATTTAATGCAATTGAATTGAATACCATGATTCATCAAAGCACGCATTTTACAGCTTTAAGAGAAAAACTTAAACCTATAATCAGCCCTTTAGGCCAGCTTATTGGTCTTTTCTTGATGTTTATTTTGCCAGGCATTCACTGGATAGCTATACAGGGTTATCAATGTCGATAAATTCGTAAGCTAAATTAAAATGCGCAGCTAGATGTTCGCCCAAAGCCTGAACACCATAACGCTCAGTTGCATGGTGCCCCGCCGCGATGTAAGCAACACCAGACTCCCTGGCTAAATGAACTGTGCGCTCAGAAATTTCACCACTGATAAATACATCAACACCCAAATCAATCACTTGTTCAATATAGTCTTGCGCAGCGCCAGTACACCAGGCGATTCGTTTAACTAACTTAGTTGGCTCACCAATTAATAATGGCTCACGCCCGAGTTGCTTACATACATCAGAGCCAAGCTGCCGAAGGCTAAGGGCCTCAGCAACTGAACCATACGCAATCATGTTTTGCTCGCCCGCCCAGCCTTCTATCTGGAACCTTAGCTTTTTTGCCAATTGAACGTTGTTACCATATTCAGCATGCGCATCAAGCGGCAGATGGTAAGCGAGCAGATTAATGTCATGCGTTAGCAAAAACTTGAGGCGCGCACGTTTCATACCGATCACACGCGCATCTTCATTGCGCCAGAAATAACCATGATGTACCAGTATTAAGTCGGCACCCGCCGCATGTGCAGCTTCCAACAAATCCAAACTTGCAGTGACCCCTGCCACAATCTTATTGACCTCTTGCTTGCCTTCCACTTGCAAGCCATTGGGGCAATAATCACGGAAGCGCTCAACCTGTAGAATTTCTCCCGTATAATGGGTTAACTCTTTTAATTTCATAGTCTTTTATCCGCTTCTTTAAACTTAAAAAAATATTATATGCGCAAACTTTGGCTCATTTTTGCACAGACTGTAACGGTAAGTCTTGCCGTTCTTTTTGTAGTTCAGACTTTTCACCCGAACCTGCTCAACAGCCCGGATAAAACGCTAGTCATTAAAGAGGCTACTTCTACTGCAAAAATTGGCAGTGCGGAGTCTTATAGTGTGGCTGCAAAAAAAGCGATGCCCTCCGTAGTCAATGTATTCACCAGCAAAAAAGCAGAGCCAAATCCACATCGTCAGTTTATGGACGACCCATTGTTCCGCCATTTCTTTGGCGACCAACCAGATGACCAGACACAACGTGAAAACAGTCTAGGCTCTGGTGTGATCGTCAGTAGCGATGGCCTGATTGTTACCAACCACCATGTGGTGGAATCAGCAGATGAAATCGAAATCGCCCTCGCAGATGGCCGTACAGTGCCCGCAAAAATTGTAGGTACTGATCCAGAAACTGATTTAGCCGTTGTCAAAGTTGATGTGAAAGGCTTGCCAGCCATTACATTTGCGAATGCCGAGCAAAGCAGCGTGGGTGATGTTGTACTCGCTATCGGCAACCCGTTTGGTGTCGGCCAAACCGTTACCCAAGGCATCATTAGCGCATTGGGTCGCAGCCATCTAGGCATCAATACTTTTGAAAACTTTATACAAACCGATGCGCCTATCAACCCTGGTAACTCAGGCGGCGCATTGATTGATACGCAAGGCAACCTGGTGGGTGTAAACAGCGCCATTTATTCGCGTAGCGGCGGCTCTATGGGTATTGGATTTGCCATCCCGATTAGTCTTGTTAAACAGGTGATGGAACAAATCATCAGCCAGGGCAGTGTCACGCGTGGCTGGATTGGTATTGAAGCGCAAGACATCACGCCTGAGCTGGCCGAATCGTTCAAGTTAAAGCAAGTACGTGGCTCATTGATTGCAGGCATCTTGCGCGGCAGTCCTGCAGAGCGTGCTGGCCTGAAACCTGGCGATATATTGCTCGAAATCAACGGCAATCAGGTCATTGACAGCTCAAGCATGCTTAACCTGATTTCTGGTCTAGCCCCTAACAAACAGGCAACATTGGTGGTGGCGAGAGATGAGAAGGAAATCAAGGTACCTATCACTATAGGCAAACGCCCCAAACCGCTCAGCGTTAAGAACGATCTTAAGGACTAATGAATTCGATGGTAAGTATTGAGATTACTGCTTATCAGAAATAGCAACTTCATCGGCCATATGTGGCATGGTAAATCTGGCAAAGATGATACCCGCCTCATAAAGCAGCCATAAAGGCACAGCAAGCATCATCTGTGAAATCACATCGGGGGGCGTAAAAATGGCGCCCACGACAAACGCACCAACAATCACATAAGAACGAATATCTTTTAATGTCTGAATCTTCACGATATTAAATCGCACCAACATGACAACTGCAATCGGCACTTCAAATGCGAGCCCAAATGCGATGAACATTGTCATCACAAAATCAAGATAGTTACCAATATCGGTCATTACCGCAACGCCCTCGGGTGCGGCATGCGTGATAAATCCAAACACCACAGGGAATACCAAGTAATAAGCGAATGCCATGCCTGTGAAAAATAGAAATGTACTGGCAACAACGAGTGGGGCCATGAATTTACGTTCATGTGCATAGAGGCCTGGGGCAACAAACGACCATATTTGATACAGCGTATGTGGTAATGAAATCACGAAGGCGGCCAGCATGGCCACTTTCATCGGCACAAAGAAGGGTGTGGTAACAGCCGTTGCAATCATCTGGCCACCTGCGGGTAATTTACTCAGCATAGGCTCGGCGAGCAGATGGTAAATCTTGTTGGCAAACGGGAAAAGTGCGATGAATACCAGCACCAGACCAATCACGCTACGTAATAAACGATCGCGCAGTTCAATGAGGTGAGAGATAAACGTTTCGGTAGTGTTCACGCTGATTACTTTTGCGGTTCTTTTGTATCTGGCGGCAATGCTGGTTTTGCTTCAGTAACTGATGTAACAGGAGATTCAACCCCCGCTGGCTGAGATGTTGATGCTGAATTAGGGGCTGCGCTATCCGCAGATGGTTTCTGAGCTTCTAACAAAGTCTCGCGGACTTCATCCAGATGCTGAGTAACTGCGTCTTTCGAGAGCATCAACTCCGACTGAATTTTCTGCCCATTTTCCTGCATTTGCTGCTGTAGCTTTTTCAGGTCTTCCAGCTGCATCTCTCGGCTGATATCGTCTTTCACGTTGGTGACATAGCGCTGCAATCGCCCTACCAGCAAGCCAACTGTGCGCGCAACTTTAGGTAATTTTTCAGGGCCGATGACAATCAATGCCACAACGCCAATCACTACCAGTTCAGAAAATGCAATATCAAACACGCTGAATTACTGCTTGGTTTTCTGTGTAACTTCGCCTTCAACCGTACGGCCTGATTCATGGTTGCCTGACTCAGGCTCATCAAGTTTAGGTTTGCTGTTTTCTTCCTTCATCGCATCCTTGAAGTTTTTAACTGCGCCGCCTACATCACTGCCGATATTGCGTAGTTTTTTTGTGCCAAATACCAGCACAACAATTAACAACACAATTAACCAATGCCAAATGCTAAATGAACCCATGATGTTTCTCCTGAATATCTATAGTTTTATGCAAGCTAGGTTTTAGGTAAGCTAGCACCGCCACCGAATACATGCACATGTAAATGAAATACCTCTTGCCCACCTTCGCGGCCAGTATTGATCATTGTGCGAAAACCTTTTAGCCCCTGTTGCTTTGCCAACTTAGGGGCTAGCAACAATATTTTGCCTAACAGCGCTTGATGCTTTTCTTCAGCACTAGCCAGGCTTTCGATATGCTCTTTTGGCACAATCATAAAATGTACTGGTGCAATGGGGTGAATATCGTTGAAGGCAATCACATCTTCATCTTCATACACCTTGGTGGCAGGGATTTCACCTGCGACGATTTTACAAAAAATGCAGTCTGTACTCATCTCAACCCTCACGCTGCGCTTTTTCTTCAAGTCCTGAAAGACCTTCACGCCGCGCCAGCTCATCCAGCACCTGTTGTGGATTTAAACCAGCATGTGCCAGTAACACTAAACTATGAAACCACAGATCGGCAGTTTCATAGATGATTTCCTGTTGATCGCCGCCTTTGCCCGCAATAATCAACTCGGCTGATTCTTCACCCACTTTTTTGAGGATGCTGTCTGTGCCTTTTGCGTATAGCTTTGCTACGTATGACGAGTCTGGGCTCGCAGTTTTACGCCGCTCTAATAACTCTGCTAATCGATTCAGCACATCACTCATGGTGGTAAATCTCGCTCGGGTCTTTGATAACAGGCTGGTCTACCACCCAGTCATCATTTTCTAATTTCTTGAAGAAGCAGTTATGCCTGCCAGTATGACAAGCAATACCACCTATCTGTTCGACGATAATCAAAATCACGTCTTCATCACAATCCAAGCGAATGTCATGCACTTTTTGTACGTGGCCTGACTCTTCACCTTTGTGCCACAACTTATTACGTGAGCGTGACCAATAAACAGCCTGGCCTGTCTCTACCGTTAACTTTAATGCTTCACGGTTCATCCAGGCGAACATCAACACTTTGCCTGTGCTGTGCTCTTGAGCAATCACAGGCACTAGGCCTTCGCTCGTCCAATTTAGTTTGTCTAGATAATCGCTCATTTATATATTCACTTACAGGCGCACTTCAATACCGCAGTCACGCATATATTCTTTGGCTTGGCGTACCGTATATTCACCATAGTGAAAAATGCTGGCCGCTAGCACTGCGTCAGCGCCGCCTTCTTGCACACCTTCAACCAAATGCACCAGATTACCCGCACCGCCTGAAGCAATGATCGGCACATCTACAGCATCACTGATTGCGCGGTTGAGTCCAAGGTTAAAACCAACTTTAGTGCCATCCCTATCCATGCTGGTAACCAGCAATTCGCCAGCACCGAGCGCTACCATTTTTTTGGCCCATTCAATCGCATCGATACCTGTGGCATTGCGACCACCATGCGTGAATACTTCCCAGTGGTCGCCCACTTGCTTGGCATCAATCGCTACGACGATACACTGTGAGCCAAAGTGGCCAGAGGCATCAGCCACCAGTTGCGGGTTAAGCACCGCAGATGTATTGATACTGACTTTATCAGCGCCTGCATTCAATAATCGGCGAACATCTTCCACTTCCCGCACGCCGCCACCTACTGTTAATGGGATAAATACTTGCGAGGCGACTTGCTCAATAATATTCAGGATCAAACCGCGGTTATCTGAGCTCGCGGTGATGTCAAGAAAAGTGAGTTCGTCAGCGCCTTGCTCATCATAGCGACGGGCAATTTCAACTGGATCGCCAGCATCGCGCAACTCTAAAAAATTGATACCTTTAACCACGCGGCCAGCCGTGACATCCAGGCAAGGAATAATGCGTTTGGCTAAAGCCATGTCATTTCCATTAGCCGTTTAGCTCATCTGCCAGCGCTTGGGCGGCAGTAAAATCGAGCGTACCTTCATAAATCGCGCGGCCAGTAATCGCGCCCATAATGCCTTCGCTTTCAACAGCACAAAGCTTGCGCACATCATCCAGGTTGGTAATACCGCCACTAGCAATCACGGGGATCAGCAAGGCCTGCGCCAATGCCACGGTGGCTTCAATATTCACGCCGCTCAACATGCCATCGCGGCCAATATCGGTATAGACAATGGCTTCAACCCCATAGCCTTCAAATTTTTTGGCTAGGTCAATGACGTCATGCCCGGTAAGTTTAGACCAGCCATCGACTGCCACTTTTCCATCTTTGGCATCAAGCCCTACGATGATCTGACCAGGGAATGCATAGCAGGCCTCGTGTAAAAATCCAGGATTTTTAACGGCCGCAGTACCAATAATCACGTAATCAATACCGTCATCCAGATAACGCTCTATGGTTTCCAGGTCGCGAATACCGCCACCCAACTGAATAGGGATTTCACCGCCCACGGCTTGAACAATGGCCTTGATTGCAGCTTCATTCACAGGTTTACCAGCAAAAGCGCCGTTAAGGTCAACCAAGTGCAAACGTTTGGCACCTTGATCGACCCAATTGCGCGCCATGGCGCCTGGGTCTTCTGAGAACACAGTGGACTCTTCCATCAAGCCTTGTTTTAAGCGGACACAGTGACCGTCTTTGAGATCAATAGCAGGGATAATCAGCATGGTTTAAATATTGAGACTAAATAAAAATTAAGAATGACCGTTCCATTGAACGAAATTGGATAAAAGTTTTAGCCCTGCATGCTGGCTTTTTTCTGGGTGGAATTGAACAGCAAATATATTATCCTTAGCCACTACACTGGTAAAGCGTTTTGGATACTCACTGTAACCGGCCATCAAGGCTGTTTCCTGCGGCGCCACATAATAACTGTGCACATAATAAAAACGTTCGCCATTCTCAATCCCCGCCCACAGCGGGTGAGATTGTGACTGATAAACCTCGTTCCAGCCCATGTGCGGCACTTTAAGTTTGTGGCCTTGTGCATCATGCATATCTGCTGCGGAAAAGCGTTTTACTTGGCCAGAAAAAATACCCAAGCCATCAGCATTACCTTCCTCGCTGTGATCAAACAATAATTGCAGGCCGATGCAGATGCCGAGAAAAGGCTTGCTGGCTGCAGCAGCTATCACGGCTTCACGCAAACCACGTGAATCTAATTCACGTACACAGTCAGGCATAGCGCCCTGTCCTGGGAACACGACACGTTCTGCTTCTGCAATATCTTGCGGATTACTGGTAACGACCACTTTTTTATCAGCAGCTACATGTTCAAGTGCTTTAGACACTGAACGCAAATTACCCATCCCATAATCAACTACTGCGATATCAATCATTTATTCTTAGTTGCTTGGACGAAATTTAAATAACTCTCAGACACGGCTTGCCTTATGAACTATAAGGCACCCTTGGTAGAAGGCATGATACCAGCCATGCGGGCATCCAGCTCTAAAGCCATGCGCAGGGCACGTCCGAATGCCTTGAAAATCGTTTCAGCCTGATGGTGTGCATTCACACCTTTGAGGTTATCAATATGCAGGGTGACCAAGGCATGATTGACAAAGCCCTGGAAGAATTCGTGGATGAGATCAACATCGAAATCACCGATTTGGGCACGCGTAAAGTTAACACCATACTCAAGGCCTGGACGACCAGAGAGATCGAGCACGACGCGCGATAAAGCCTCATCCAATGGAATGTAAGCATGTCCGTAACGGCGTATACCTTTTTTATCGCCGACCGCTTTAGCAAAAGCTTGGCCTAGTGTAATGCCGATGTCTTCAACTGTGTGATGTGCATCAATGTGCAAATCGCCTTTGGCCTCAACGCTAATATCCAGCATACCGTGGCGTGCGATCTGATCAAGCATGTGATCGAGAAACCCCAAGCCTGTAGCGAATTTGGATACTCCAGTGCCATCCAGATTGATGGATACAATAATCTGGGTTTCTAGTGTTTGACGGCTGACTTCGGCGCTACGCATTTTCTGGCTCACTTAAATTATTATTAACTCTGGTAAAACTATATTCTGATGAAACTCAAAGCCACATTTGAAATAACTTTGGTTCAAAATTAAAACCGCTGCAAAACGTTGACTTGAGTCTGTTTTGCAGCGGCTTTTTTGTCGCTTAATGCCTGATTAAATCTTAACGATTTAATGCTAACAATTAGCTAAACAGGCCTTTTAACCAGCCAAACAGACCACCGCTAGAAGCAGACTCACCACGTGCCAATGCTGTGATTTCTGCAGCAGCAGCAGCAGGATCAGCAGCACCGTAGATAGCAGCACCAGCAACAATGATGGTTGCACCAGCATCAACTACTTGTTTAACAGTAGCAGCTTTAACACCACCAGCAACAGATATCTTCAGGCCAGTATTTAAACCAGCAACCAAAGCCAAGTCGGTGAATGGAGTTTGACCAGCAGCTTGTTGATCCAAACCGGTGTGAACACCAATAATGTGTGCGCCAACAGCAGCAACGGCTTTAACTACAGCAGCTTTATCAGGTACGCTGATCAAGTCAACTTGCGCTTCTTTACCGTATTTGTTAGCAACGTCAACTACACCTTTAATGGTGCCAATATCTGAAATACCAAGAACAGTAACAATGTCGGCACCAGCCTTGAAGAAAGGCTCAGCTTCATAGAAACCAGCATCAGCTGTTTTCAGGTCAACCAGGATCTTGTTGTTAGGGAATTTTGCGCGCAACACTTTGAGCAATTCAATACCGTTGTGCTTGATGCATGGGGTACCGATTTCAAGGATGTCTACGTGTGGAGCAACTTTAGTAGCCAGCGCTACGGTTGCATCAAAATCTAATGAATCTAGTGCCATTTGAACTAATGGTTTTGCCACGATACTTCCTCCACTTATTAATTAAACGATAGTTAATTACAACGCTATATACGTAAGATAGTAAAAATTAACCGACCTAAGCGCCATATAATACATTTTTTCTGTATTTTATGTGAAGTTAGTTTTTTAATTCAATTCATTAGTCTTAACTTTAAAGACTAAGTAGAAGTGCTCAAACCTTTAGTATTTCAGCCAACGCACTGACTAATAGCTCGCACTCTTGGTCTGTGCCGATGGTAATACGTAAAAATGGTGATATGCGTGCAGGGCTTTTGAAATGCCGCACAATAATACTGCGTTCACGTAATTTCGCCGTCAATTCAGCGCCATCACGGCTTGCATGTTTAGCAAAGATAAAATTGGCGCCCGATGGCAATACCTCAAAATCAAGCGCCTTTAGTTTTGCCACTAAGCGCTCACGGCTTGCAATCACCTTCTGGCGAGTCATATCAAAGTATTCGCGATCGTTCATCGCGGCTACTGCGCCAGCAATCGCAAAACGGTCTAGCGGGTAGGAGTTAAAGCTATCTTTAATGCGGTGTAAGGCATCAATCAAATCTGGGTGACCTACTGCAAAACCAGCACGTAAGCCTGCCAATGAACGAGCTTTAGATAAGGTTTGCGTTACCAGCAATTGTGGATAACGATCCACCAGACTAATCGCCGATTCACCACCAAAATCAACGTACGCCTCATCAATCACGACAACGGATTCTTTATTCGCTATCAGCAAACGCTCTATTTCTTGCAGGCTCAACAATCGGCCCGTAGGCGCATTGGGGTTGGGGAAAATAATACCGCCGTTTGGCTGCATGTAGTCATCCACATCAATCTCAAAGTGGTCAGTCAGCGGTACTGTTTTATATTGAATCTGGTACAGGCCGCAATACACGGGGTAAAAACTATAGCTAATATCTGGAAAAAGAAGCGGTTGATCATGCTTGAGCAAGGCATGGAAAACATGCGCCAGAATTTCATCTGAGCCATTGCCAGCAAATACTTGCCCAGGTTTAATGCCGTAGAAATTGGCAACAGCTTCTTTTAAGCGATCTGAGTTGGGGTCTGGATACAGGCGCAAACTATCTGCAGCCTCAGCCTGTAACGCCTCAATCACCTTAGGGCTAGGGCCATAAGGGTTTTCATTGGTATTGAGCTTGATAAGATTGCTAAGTTTGGGTTGCTCGCCTGGCGTATATGGCGTGAGCTC
>DATHWP010000005.1:0-42089 GCA_035460505.1 Methyloradius sp.
TTTCATTCTACTGACTAGCTTATCTTAGATAGTCGCCATATCAATCACAAAGCGATACCTTACATCGCTTTTCAACATACGTTCAAAAGCATTATTGATGCCACTCATCGGAATAATTTCAATATCTGAAGTAATGTTGTGCTCCGCACAAAAATCCAGCATTTCCTGAGTTTCTTTAATGCCTCCAATCAATGAACCAGCCAGCGAACGACGCTTGAATATAAGGTTGGCAATATTAGGCGATGGGTGCGGGCTATCTGGCACACCAACGAGGCACATGGTGCCATCACGCTTAAGCAAGCTCATGAATTGATCAAGATTATGAGGTGCCGCTACGGTATTCAGGATGAAATCGAAACTGAGGGCATGTGCATTCATTTCATCTGGATTTTTTGAGATGACGACTTCATCAGCCCCTAGTCGTTTTGCATCTTCTGCTTTGCCCGCTGAAGTAGTAAATAAGACCACATGTGCACCAAAGGCATGCGCGAATTTAACAGCCATGTGGCCTAAGCCGCCAAGGCCTACTACACCCACTTTATCGCCCTTACCAATTTTCCAGTGGCGTAGCGGTGAATAGGTGGTGATACCTGCGCAAAGCAATGGGGCAACGGCGGCGAGTTCAAGCTTGTCTGAAATATGAAGCACAAAGCGTTGGTCAACAACGATGGAATTTGAAAATCCACCATAGGTTGGTTTGCCTGTGTGCTTGTCGTGGCCGTTATAGGTTAATACGAAATCATTGCAGAATTGTTCTTGATGATCATTGCAATCAGGGCACACACCACAAGAGTCAACCATGCAGCCAACACCTGCAAGGTCATTGACCTTGAATGATTTAACATCACTACCTACCTGAGTTACACGCCCTACAATCTCATGCCCAGGCACTATCGGGAAAGTACTTGCCGCCCATTCATCACGGGCCTGGTGCAAGTCAGAGTGGCAGACACCACAATAAAGAATTTCTATTTTTATATCAGTTGGGCCAACTTCTCGCCGCTCAAAATTATAGGGTGCTAGTGCTGTTTTGGCGTTCTGGGCGGCATAACCTTTGACTTGATACATGACATTTCCTTTTTAGGATAGTGAGGCATTTGAATTTAAGTAAGTATGGATAACTTAGATTAATCCTCAAAGACATAAGTATCGATTTTAGAATTCCATTTTGTGGAATAATAAAGCTATCGACCACGCAATGAATGAAGCGCTAACTCATGCTCAATAAACTGGAAATGATTCGTATATTCTGTGCAGCAGCAGAAAGCGCAAGCTTTAAGGAAGCCGCTGCTCGTATGGGCGTATCGCCTCAAGCAGTTACTCGCGCCATCAAGGAGCTGGAACATAGCCTGGGCGAACTTTTGTTTCATCGTAATACCAGGCAGATACGCATTACCGAATACGGCGAAAAGCTACTGGAAGACTCTCGTTCGATTATCTATAACATTGATGAGATATTCAAATCCAACGATCAAAGTCGTGACGATGATATCTCTGGCATCGTGCGTATCACCTCACCCGTCAGTATTGGGCGCAAATTTGTAGTGCCAGCAATGGCGAAAATTCGCGCCCAATACCCCAATATCAGGCTGGATTTACGACTCTCGGATATGATCACCGATGTGGTTGATGAGAAGATAGATGTGGGCATACGTGTAGGGTTGCTAAGAGACAGTAGCTTTGTCGCTCGGGCAACTAACAGGGTCTATCTACATACCGTAGCAACGGCGGATTGCATAGCGCAGTATGGTAGACCAAAAACCATCGCCGACTTGTATGACCTACCAACGATTGCCTTGCTTGATACTTCATCAGGCCGCGCCTGGCCATGGCATTTTTCGCAAGGCCATCAATTTATGCCTCGCCACCCAGTGTTTATCGTGAATGATTCAGAAGCTGAACTAGAGGCTGCTGTTAATGGTATCGGTTATGCCCAGATTGCCACGCCGTTCTCCGAAGAGCCTATGCGCAACGGGCAACTAGAACAAGTGCTTGAAGAGTTTGCCCCTGAGCCATGGTATTTGTATGTGTACCGACCCCAGCGCGGCCCAGTACCCAACAGGATTCGTCTGGTGTTCGATGCGTTGGTTGAGATATTTTCAGGCGAAACAGCAATTTCTGGGTGAAAATACTGAAAGACAGCCTAAGCTTTCATAAGGCTGAGCACATAATAAAAAAGCCGAACATCATGTTCGGCTTTTTTATTATGGCAATTACTTATTGTTGAAAAATGCAATATTCATGCATCGATCATTTACAAAAGTCAGCTCAGTGGTTTTGTATTTTTTCTTAGGCTCGTAATGTACTAAATCATTGTAGTACCACATTTCCACATTGACTGGTTTTTGCGTATCTGCATCACCAGCAGCAATCTTGGGGCCAATGACATTCATGGCATTAGAAGGCTTAACTGATTGCTCTTTCTTCGCAGGCGCTCCCAGTTTTTCTAGTATTACCTTGCGTGATTTTCCGCTGAAAGCATTTAAAAACTGGTCTTCATTATAAGTGGCTGACTTTGATGCATTGTCTGCCGCAAAAGCAGGCAATACCGTTGCCACAAACGCAATCATTAGCATGAACATCGTTGTTTTTTTAATGTGAATCATGATTTTCGCTTTTCCTCAAAATTTAATCATTTTTACAACCGCAGATTATCTCACTTTTAGGCTATCAACGCTTGGAAGAAGATTGCTTAGTTAGAACTCAAGCCTTAACCCATCAAACCCTACATGAACATTATCGGGGAGCTCGCTAGATAAAGCTTCGTATTCAATATCGTGCGTCATGTGTATCAAATAGGTTTGCTTTGCTTCTATCTGACTAGCATAGGCCAAGCTTTGTTCCAGATGAATGTGGGTAAAGTGCGTTGTATAGCGTAGACAATCCAATAGCAACAGGTCAAGATTATCCAGCAAGGCTAGGGAAGACTCAGGAATTTCAGATACATCGGTCAAATACGCCATATTGCCTATGCGATAACCCAATATATCGCTACGCCCATGCTTCACTGGAATAGGCGTAATCATGACGCCAAACAGTTCAAAAGCTTGATCCATTTCGTTCAGGCTTAGTACGGGCAACTCCCAAAAATCGCCAGGCTCCCGGATGGTGTAACCGAATTTAGCTGAGATATGCGCAAGCGTATCTTGTTTGCCATACAGGGGAATTTGTTTTCTTTGCAATTGGCAGAATGCGCGTAGATCATCAATGCCATGGAGATGGTCTGCATGCGTATGTGTGTAGAGCACGGCATCTACCCGCGTCAAATTTTCCCGTAGTGCCTGCGTACGTAAATCAGGGCCTGTATCAATCAATATTACTTCGCCATTGGGCATGGTGAGTGCCGATGAGCAGCGAGTACGTTTGTTTTTGGGGTTATCGGATAGGCAGGTAAGACATGTGCAACCTATAACCGGTGTCCCCGCACTTGAACCAGAACCTAAGATAGTTAGCTGCATTTAGTGAAGTGGCTTTGCAGCCTTGAATAACTGGAAGAAGTTGTCGCTGGTTGCCTTCGCCACATCTTCAAACGGAATATCGCGTAATTTTGCGATTTCTTCAGCGACGTATTTTACATAAGCAGGTTGATTCATTTTTCCGCGAAACGGCATAGGCGCCAGATAAGGGGAATCCGTTTCTACTAGCATCCGATCAAGCGGCACATGTCTAGCTACTTCTTTGAGCGCTAAGGCATTTTTGAAGGTCACAATGCCTGAGAACGAGATATAAAACCCAAGATCAATGGCACGCATGGCTACATCCAGCGATTCAGTAAAACAGTGCATCACACCACCGATTTGCTGCACCTGCTCTTCTTGCATGATGCGCAACGTATCTTCAGCCGCAGAGCGTGTATGAATGATCAACGGTTTTTGCGCCTGTATTGCTGCGCGGATATGGGTGCGAAATCTTTCGCGCTGCCATTCAAGGTCACCTGTGAGCCTGAAATAATCAAGCCCAGTTTCACCAATCGCAATCACCTTGGGGTGTTGAGCCAAGTGTACCAACTCATCAACGGTAACTAATGGCATATCTTCATAATCGGGGTGTACGCCGACAGAGGCGAAGAAATTCGGGTAACTCTCTGCAACATTCAATACTTGTGGAAAATCTTGCAAAGTCACTGAAACGCACAGCGCGTAATCCACGCTATTTTCAGTCATGGATAGCCTCAAGGCATCCATATTATTGGCAAGTTCAGGGAAATTAATATGGCAGTGTGAATCGACCAGCATGTTGTTGCCTATATTTGCCGAGCATAAATACTCGAGGGAATTAAAATTACATGGTGTGCGTAGGGCGCGTTGATTTGAGTGCGCCGCCCAGCAATGATTCTATTTTGTTGCGTGCTTCTGCCCCACCATCTTTTTCGCTGAACTGGACGCCTATGCCCTGCGGACGATTGCCCTGCGTGACTGGGGTAATCCAGATCACATGTCCAACCACTTTTAGCTTGGTAGGTTCTTCAATCAAGCTGAGCAACATGAAAACTTCATCGCCGATTTTGTAGGGTTTATTGGTGGGAATAAACAAACCACCACCTTTGATAAATGGCATGTAGGCTGAAAACAAAGCCGCTTTTTCTTTAATCGCCAGCGACAATACACCAGGCTTAGGGGCGCTTGGCGCTAAATTTGCAGCGGGTTCGACTGGTAAGGGTTCTGTGCTCAATGCCTAGCCTTATTCAAAAGTGGTTGCGTTGAAAATAACTGAGTGTATAGCAAAAAAATACTTTCCAGCTGTAACTCGCTATTCAAGGGATGATTAGCCGCTTTACGCGCTTCATCCATCTTTCTGTTGAAATCAAGCAGTAAGCCCAAGTTTACGCTTTTGGCCAAGGCTTGCAAAGCTGTGCGATGGCTATCATGGTAGCGCACTTGATCTGTTAATTTGCATGAAAGTAAATCGTAAGTCCATTTTTGAATAGCAACGACAGCGGTTTCCATACCCAGTGAAACACACGTGGTGGCCAGCGCAAAGGCATCAGTCTTTTCACCCTTGGCTAGCATTTGCAAAATCTCAGGCAATTGCCTGATGCCCTCTTCAACGCTATTTTTTGCGGCTAGCGGCGAACCGCCAGCGTAGTCCAATACAGTTGTGGGCTCTTTGATGCCCAGCGAAGTTAGCCATGCAACCGCTTCTTCATGGCTAGGGCTGGGCATATCGATTTTATGGCAACGGCTCGTGATGGTCGCCATCAGTCGCTGCTGTTGATGTGACACTAATATAAAGATAACGCCTGCTGGCGGCTCTTCAAGCATCTTGAGCAGGCTATTGGCAGATGCATCATTCAGCGCTTCGGCAGGATGTATCAATACCACGCGCAATCCACTCCCCCGATGGCTGGATAGGCTAAAAAAACTGCCAAGCTCACGCACCTGGTTAATCAGAATCTGCGTTTTCTTTGCTTTGGTCGTTTTAGCAGCGGGAGCATCTTCATCGTCAATAGCTTGTTCTGGTGTTAATAAGCGATAGTCAGGATGATTACCCTGTAAAAACCAACCACAGCTCGCACAATGGCCACAAGCATACCCATCAGGCTCTGGTGTTTCACAGAGTAAAGATTGCGCTAGCGCAATAGCAAAATCCAGTTTGCCTAGACCAGCCTGACCTTTAAGTAACAGTGCGTGAGGCAGTTTAGCGCGCGATGCAGCTAGCTGTTGCCATAAAGCCGATTGCCAGGGATACAAACGTTCAGGAGTCATTGCGTGAACTCATGGCTAAATAGTGGTGATGACATTGTGTACCGATTGCCATACATCTTCGATGCTGCGATTGGCGTCAATCACTGCAAAACGTTCTGGGTATTGGGCGGCGCGTTGCAGATAGGTATTGCGGATGCGCGTAAAAAAGTCGGCTGATTCACGCTCAAATTTATCAGGGGCCCTTGCTGTGGCTAATCTTGCGATACTGACTTCAACTGGTACATCGAATAGCAAGGTTAAATTGGGTTGTAGATCAGCTTGCACCCAATGCTCTAGAATTTGCATCTTCTCGATAGCCAATCCACGCCCTCCAGCCTGATAGGCAAAACTGGCATCTGTGAATCTATCTGAGACCACATAAGCGCCGCGCGATAATGCTGGCAATATCAGTTGCGCCAAATGCTCTTGTCTGGCTGCAAACATCAATAGAGCTTCTGTTTCTGGCTGCATCTCTTCTTGCAGCAGCAGTTCGCGTAGCTTTTCGCCCAAGCTTGTACCCCCAGGTTCGCGTGTGGAAACCACTTCAATACCACGCGCTTTAAGCAGCTGAATAATGCCAGGAATATGCGTGCTTTTACCCGCACCATCCATGCCTTCCAAGGTAATGAATTTCCCGCGTTTATTCATTCAGTCATTCATCTTTTATTATTTGGTTTGATTTGGTACTGCATCACGGCGCGATTATGCTCGGCCAATGTAGCTGAGAAGGCGTGGCTACCATCGCCCTTACCCACGAAATAAATGGCCTTTGTTTTTGCTGGATGTAAGGCCGCTTCAATGGATGCCAAGCCTGGCATGGCGATTGGGCTTGGTGGTAAGCCTGCACGGGTGTAAGTGTTATATGGGGTATCGCTGAGTAAATCCTGCTTGCGCAGGTTTCCATCAAAATGATCTCCTAGGCCATAAATCACCGTGGGATCGGTTTGCAAACGCATACCAATATTAAGTCGATTAATAAACACACCAGCGATTTGAGGGCGTTCCGAGGCTTTACCAGTCTCTTTCTCTACAATAGAGGCCATAATCAAAGCTTCATATTGTGAACGATATGGCAGATTGGTGTCGCGATTTTGCCAAGCTGCATCAAGTTTGTTTTGCATGGCTTGATATGCACGCTTCAATATACTTTTGTCGGTAGTATTGCGGCTGAAATAATAGGTGTCAGGGAAAAATAAACCTTCAGGAATGGTTTGATTTGCACCTAGCTCAGCTAAGATTTCTTGGTCAGTGCTGGACATAATTAAGTGTTTAACTGACTCATTATTATTCAAGGCATTACGCATTTGCGCGAAGGTCCAGCCTTCTATAAAGGTCATGCTGTCTTGCGAGATATTGCCATTAGTCAGCGTGACGAACAGGTTGTATGGTGTGGTGCCAGTTTCAATCAGATAATTTCCCGCTTTAATATCACCTGCCCGTCCAAACGCTCGTACCATTAATACAAAGCTCCAGGGTTCTTTCAACAAGCCCTCTTCGGTTAATTGTTGGCTGATGCTGCGCAGACTACTGCCCGCTTTTAAATCCAGCTCAACAGTCTCGGTGTTGATAGAAATAGGTGTGATTGCAAAATAAATCATCCATGCCACAAGCAACAAAAATGACAGAAACGCTAGTGACAATAATCGGTTAATGGTGCGCATACGGTGACTTTAACAAGATTCTTAATTGGTTCGCGAGTGGCAACTTTGGCCAGTATTGATGATTAAACTCTCTCACCTGCCAAGCGCCAAACAGGCTGTTGCAGATAATGATTTCGTCCGCTTGCATGAGACGGCTTAGCGATATGTGAATAACGTTTGCTTGTAATGAAAGATTGCCAGCAAGCTCAAGTATGCGCTGACGCGTAAGCCCTGCAACGCCACAATTGCTTAAGTCTGGCGTATGTAGTTCAGTGCCGAATCTGGCAAAAATATTACTCGAGGTACATTCAATCACCATATCGTGCGCGTCTAGCAAAACACCATCAGTGATATTGCTATCCTGCCATTCGGCACGCGCAATGACGTTCTCTAACCTGTTTAAATGTTTTATTCCTGCCAGCAAGGGCTGATGTGAAAGTCGTAAATTGCATAGATGCAACTTTACGCCCTCTACAAAGCTTGATTCTGGGTAAGTTGGGAAGTCGGAGTGTATCAATACTCGATTTGGTTGCGCCAATGCTGGCATGGCATAACCACGCTCACTTTCACCTCTTGTGATAATGATCTTAACAACGAAGCCTGGTTTTTCTTTGCTTAAGATTTCTTTATTTGACTGTTCTTCAGGCGATGTCTGAATAAGCTTTTCAATATCGCTCAGCAACACTTCAGCACTTGGGCAGACAATTCCTAGTACATGGCAATCCGACATCAGCTTTTTATAATGATCTAGCCAGTTATCGGGATGCCCTTTAGTGATAGGTAGTGTTCTAAATACCCCATCCCCATAAGACAATCCGCGATCAAACGGGGATAGCGCTTCTTCGTGCTGACCGTTGATTAAAACATGCTTGGATTTGTTAATTAGTGCTGCTGTCATAGTGGCTGCGAGGCTCGTCAATTATATGATTCTACCAACTATCTTGATGCATGCAGCAACTAAAACTGTTTCCACAATAGCTGTGGATAATTTTGTGGAAAGAAGTCGAATTGTTTAACTAAGTGGTGATTTCTATTAGGATTTTATTAAATTGGCTATAAATTAAGCAATTTAATAAAGTTAATTTAATCAATGGCTTATATTAACTCTATGATTTAGAAACATTTAAGCTGTCATCATTTTGTAAAGCGCCACATTACTGTGCATAACAATGGATTTTATGGCCACTTTTGGGCATTTAATTTAAATGTTTCATAAACATGACTAACATCATGTCTGTATTACACTTTTTTAAATACCAGACTTCCGTTTGTGCCCCCAAAACCAAAATTATTCTTAACAGCTATGTCAATGTTCATGTCGCGTGCCACATTTGCGCAGAAATCAAGGTCACATTCTGGGTCTTGATTGAATATATTAATGGTAGGTGGTGAAATTTGATGATGGATGGCCAACACTGTCACTACAGACTCCAATCCACCTGCGCCACCCAATAAGTGGCCAGTCATAGATTTGGTTGAATTAACGACTAATTTCTTAGCATGGTCACCAAAAGCAGCCTTGATCGCATTGGTTTCGTTGCTATCGCCAAGCGGTGTTGAGGTACCATGTGCATTCACATATTGCACCTGATCGACATTCACACTCGCATTATTAAGTGCATTACGCATGGATCTGCGCGGACCATCCATATTTGGGGCGGTCATATGGTAAGCATCGGCACTCATGCCGTAACCTATCAGTTCAGCATAAATTTTTGCGCCACGCTTTTTGGCAGTTTCATATTCTTCAAGCACCATCACGCCAGCACCTTCGCCAATGACAAAACCATCACGGTCTTGATCCCATGGGCGGCTAGCGGTTGCGGGGTCATCGTTACGAGTAGATAACGCACGTGCTGATGCAAATCCACCAACGGCCAATCGTGTAATCGGAGCTTCTGCGCCACCAGCAATCATGACATCGGCATCACCGTATTCGATCATGCGTGCTGCATCGCCAATAGAATGGGTACCTGTCGTGCAGGCAGTAACAATCGCTACATTAGGGCCTTTTAAGCCGTACATAATGGAGAGATTGCCTGAAATCATGTTGATAATGGTGCCAGGGATAAAAAATGGACCTATCTTACGTGGACCAGACTCCTGATACACCGCATCAGTTTCTTCGATCAGTTGCAAGCCACCAATACCAGAGCCAATAGATACACCTATGCGCTCTGCATTTTCTTCAGTGACTACAATGCCGGAATCTTTAAATGCTTCAATACCAGCAGCCATGCCGTATTGGATAAAGGTATCCATACGGCGAGCTTCTTTAGCTGGGAGAAATTGCGATACATCAAACCCTTTTACTTCACCTGCAATTTGCGATGAGAAAGCACTAGGGTCGAATTTGGTGATTCTTGAGATACCGGATTTACCAGCAATCAAGTCAGACCAAGACGCTTGAACACCAATACCAACTGGTGATACTACGCCCAGGCCTGTAACTACTACTCTGCGTTTTTGCATAACGATTTTCTACAGAACTTGACCGAAAGAATATGAGTTCTTATTCAATTCTTGGAGACAAGTCAGAAGAAGCAATCCCCAGAGAATAGTCAGATAAAAGAATTACTTGAGGTTAGCGTTGACGTAATCAATCGCTTGTTGAACTGTTGTGATTTTCTCAGCATCTTCATCTGGGATCTCACAATCAAATTCTTCTTCTAATGCCATGACCAATTCAACTGTATCCAGTGAATCAGCACCTAAGTCGTCAACGAATGAAGATTCATTCTTAACGTCAGCCTCATTGGCACCTAATTGTTCGGTTACGATCTTTTTAACGCGTAGTTCGATGTCAGACATCTAATTTCCCTTTCAAGTTATGTAGCTTACAAAGCTCAGGCTATTCTAACAAAAGTCCTGAGGATTTCAAAAAACAGATTCAACTATTTACGACCTTACAATTTATATTCAAGCTTTAATGGCTATTTGGTTAGCCATTAACTCATGTACATTGCCCCATTGACGTGGATGGTTTCTCCACTGATGTAGCTTGCAGAAGGCGATGCCAAAAAGGCAACCGCAGCAGCAATATCTTCAACCTGACCTAGGCGGCCAAGCGGGATGCGCTTGAGAAGCTCTTCACGAATGGCTTCTGGTAACTCTTTGGTCATGTCCGTATCAATAAAACCAGGTGCAACACAATTCACAGTGATATTACGGCTACCCACCTCTGCTGCAAGTGATTTGGTAAAACCAGCCATGCCAGCTTTAGCGGCAGCATAGTTGGTTTGCCCAGCATTACCCATATGACCAACCACAGATGAAATGCTGATGATCCTGCCAGTGCGTGCTTTCATCATTGGGCGTAAAACAGCCTGTGACATCCGGAATACAGACTTCAAATTGGTCGTCAGTACTGAATCCCAGTCTTCATCTTTCATTCGCATCAACAAAGTGTCACGTGTAATGCCCGCATTATTCACCAGAATTGTGACATCACCGTAATGTTCGCTAATGCTTTTTAATGTGGCTTCTACCTGTGCCAGGTCATTTACATCAAGCGCCATGCCAACACCAGCATAGCCTGCTTGCTGCAAGGCTTGAGTAATACCTTCTGCACCTGATGCAGAAGTCGCTGTACCTATTACAGTAGCGTCCTGCTTTGCGAGCTCAAGGGCAATGGCTGCACCTATGCCCCTACTTGCCCCTGTGACTAACGCAATTTGGTTTTGTAGCATTGTTTATATCTCTTATTGATTTAATGATGAGTTAAATTCGGTGTGTGCTTCATTAATCGCATCCTGGCTAGTTAATGCAACACAAGTCATGTCATCCACAATGCGCTTTGTAAGCCCAGCGAGCACTTTACCTGGGCCACATTCGGCGCTTGCAGTAATACCTTGCTGACGAATCGACTGAACCGTCTCAACCCATCTTACTGGGCTATAGAGCTGACGCACCAGGGCATCTTTAATTTTGGCTGCATCAGTGTAAGACGCTACATCTGCATTATGCAGCACTGGTATGGCGCTAGCTGTAATAGCAACATCTTGCAGGTAACCACGCAACTCTTCGGCAGCTGGCTTCATCAGCGCGCAATGAGACGGAACGCTGACTGGTAAAGGCAATGCACGTTTCGCCCCTTTTTCTTTCGCTAGCGCCATCCCACGCTCAACCGCTGCCTTATGGCCAGCAATCACAACCTGCCCTGGTGAGTTAAGGTTTACCGCTTCAAGCACCTGCCCTTGCGCTGCTTCTGTACAGACTGCGCGTACTGTGTCGTCATCCAAGCCCAATATTGCCGCCATCGCGCCTACACCTTCAGCAACAGCAGACTGCATTACATCGGCACGAAAGCGTACCAATGGCAATGCATCTTTAAAGCTTATTGCACCAGAAGCTACCAGGGCGGAATATTCACCGAGGCTATGCCCTGCCATTACGCCTGGTAGATTGCCGCCCTCTTTTTGCCATGCGCGCCAGACGGCAATGCCAGCAGTCAGCATCAAAGGCTGTGTATTGCTTGTTTGATTAATAGCATCATTCGCTTCAGTCGCCATGCGCCAGAAATCTATATTCAATAAATCAGAGGCTTCAACAAAAGTATCGCGAATCACGCGTGAATCGCCGAATCCTTGCATCATGCCTACAGATTGGGAACCTTGTCCCGGGAAAAAGAATGCAAAACTCATTTTGTCTCTTATCAAAAAGAAGCTGATTAAGTCAGCCTAGTATTTCAACAACACAGAACCCCAGGTAAAACCACCACCAAAGGCTTCCATAAGGATAGTTTCACCACGTTTGATTCTGCCATCGCGTACAGCAACATCTAGTGCTAGCGGAACTGATGCAGCAGAAGTATTGCCATGCACGTCTACAGTGACCACGACTTTATCCATAGACATGCCTAGTTTTTTGGCGGTTGAACTTAATATTCTGATATTGGCTTGATGCGGGACGAGCCAATCAATATCAGACTTTTCGAGGTTATTGGCAGCTAAAGTTTCATCAACGATTGCGTCCAGCGTATTCACGGCAACTTTAAATACTGGGTTGCCTTCCATATAAATAGTTTTGCTACCCTCACGCTGAGAGATGCCAGAAGGCACGTTCAGCAGGCCGCTATAACTGCCGTCGGCATGCAAATGAGTAGAGATGATCCCCGTCTCACTGTCGGCCTTGAGTATGACTGCACCTGCGCCATCACCCCATAAAATACAGTTGGTACGATCCGTCCAGTCAGTAATACGCGACATGGTTTCCGCGCCAATGACCAACGCACATTTAGCAGAGCCAGTTTTAATAAAGCTATTCGCTGTTGCCAGTGCATAGATAAACCCACTACAGACCGCTTGAATATCGAATGCGGGGCAATTGGATATACCGAGCTTGTCTTGCAATAAACATGCTGTACTGGGAAATATGCGATCGGGTGTCGTGGTTGCGACAATAATCAGATCAATATCTTCCGCTTTAATACCTGCAGCCTGAATGGCGTTGCGTGCTGCATGCAACGCTAAATCACTAGTATATTCATCGTCCGCTGCAATATGGCGCTCTTTAATACCTGTACGGGATACTATCCATTCGTCGGAGGTATCTACCATAACCTCAAGCTCTTTATTGGTCAGAATCCGCTCTGGCAAATAGCTGCCCGTACCTGCGATACGTGCAAACGTCATGCGATAGCCTTTAATTCGGTAGTATTCGCAGCAGTTAATTCCACAGTGCTTTCTTCCAGTTTGTTTGTGCTTGGTTTCAGGTGTTCGATTTCTAGCTGCTCAGTGATCTTTTGCAACACGCCACTGCTTGATTCTTCAACTGCAGTATTGATGGCATGTGAGAAGGAGAAAATGTCAGCGCCGCCATGACTCTTCACTACGATACCGCGCAGACCTAAAAAGCTGGCCCCATTGTAACGCCTTGGGTCTAGTCGTTTTTTGAAAGCTTTGAGCACTGGCATGGCAGCCAATGCCATTAACTTCGTGAACAGATTACGCTTGAACTCCTGAGTCAGAAACATGGCCATCATGCTTGCTAAGCCTTCCGAGGTTTTGAGCGCAACATTGCCTACAAAGCCATCACATACGACGACGTCAGTAGTGCCTTTGAAAATATCATCGCCCTCTACGTTTCCGTAAAAGTTGAGATGGCTAGCTCTAAGCAACTCACCCGCTTGCTTGACGACCTCATTGCCCTTGATGTCTTCAGAACCAATATTTAGCAAACCAATCGTCGGGTGCGGCTTGTTCTCGACGCAGGAAACCAGAGTAGAACCCATGATCGCAAATTGCAGTAAGTGTTCGGCAGTACAGTCCGCATTTGCCCCTAAATCCAGCATGTAGGTCATGCCTTTTTTATTGGGTAATACAGCTGCAATGGCTGGGCGATCAATACCAGGGAGGGTTTTTAGCACAAAACGTGCTGTAGCCATCAGTGCGCCAGTATTGCCCGCACTCACACACGCATTTGCCTCACCAGTTTTAACCAGGTTGATGGCAACGCGCATGGATGAATCTTTTTTATTCTTGAGTGCGCTTTGTGGTGACTCATCCATGGCGACCTGCTGGGTTGCATGATGAATACGCAGGCGGGAACTTACTGCGGCATCATTAGCAGATAGTTCTGCTTCAATAGCCTCTTTAAGCCCGACAAGAATAATATGGATTTCACTATGCTGCTTGAGTGCCGATAGCGCTGCAGGTACTGTGACGTGAGGACCGTGGTCGCCACCCATAGCATCAATAGCGACGGTAATTGATGTGGTCAAGATTTTATAAGTATAAAAAAACGTCTAACCAGAAACTGATTAGACGTTGTTATTTATCTAGCTTACTCGCCCTTGGCAGGCAAAACCTTGCGGCCACGGTAATAACCGTTTGGACTGATATGGTGGCGCAAATGTACCTCACCTGTTGTAGGCTCTACTGCCAACGGTGGGTTGGTCAGAAAGTCGTGTGAACGATGCATGCCACGCTTTGAAGGTGACTTCTTGTTTTGTTGGACGGCCATGATTAACTCCTATTAACTTTCTATTACTACTTATTAAAAGCTTTATTTGCGCTTTAAGTTTTGCAGCGCTTGAAATGGGCTTGGTTTCTTCAATGCCGCGATCATGCTATCTGCACCACAATCCTCACCTGCGTGTTTAGGCGCTAGAGGCAGAGCTAATAAAACTTCATCTTCAATTAACTCAAATAACTGCATTTTTGGGTCAGCAATCAAATAATCATGCTCTTCCAGATCATCTTCTTCTGACGGGATGTCGCTTTCATCATTAACCACTATAAATCTGGACGTAATATCAAGATTAAAATCAAATGGCTCTAGGCATCGCTGACAAGTCAACTGCAAAACGCCTCGTACTGATAATTCAAGCTCCAGCCTATTCCCGATTGCCACTTTACCTAGCAAACGACAATCAAGCTCACCTTTGTTAGATGCAAGAACATCTTCAAGGCGGTTAAATTGTAAAACCGAGATTGTATCATGAAATTCAAGAGATTTCCTCGCAAATTCAATGTTATCAATGATCATGGTCAATTTTGCCTAGGTGATTTAGTGGTTGCGATACTTAATTTTTGGTCGCATGCCAAGCTATATAAATTTGATTGCCTCTCATTATAGTGGAGACGGAATTAAGTAATGCCTAAAATAATGACGGTCGTAGCCAGCCGTTATTGGGTGATGCGATGGCAAGGCGCGCATGATATAATTTGTGTATTGCCGTGTCAAAGAATCAGGTCTGTAGTGTGATCAAAAAAATTCTAGTTGCTAATCGCGGTGAAATCGCCGTGCGTATCGTCCGTGCATGCTCAGAGATGGGCATAAAATCTGTCGCCATTTATTCGGATGCAGATCGCCATGCATTGCACGTTAAAAAAGCAGATGAAGCTTACAATATTGGGTCTGATCCAGTTGTTGGCTACCTTAATGCTCATAACATAGTCAATCTGGCGGTCGCTTCTGGCTGTGATGCATTGCATCCTGGTTATGGCTTCCTCTCTGAAAACCCCGAGCTTGCTGAAATATGCTCGCGCCGCGGCATTAAGTTTATCGGGCCAGATGCTAAAGTCATCCGCCAAATGGGCGACAAGATCCAGGCGCGGAATGCCATGATTAAGGCTGGTATTCCGTGCGTACCAGGTAGTGAGGGCAACCTTGCTGATCTTGAAGAGGCGCGTAAACTAGCTGCGAAAATTGGCTACCCAGTAATGCTAAAGGCCACCAACGGTGGTGGTGGTCGTGGTATTCGTCGTTGCAATGATGAAAAAGAGTTGCTCGGTAATTACGATCGCGTTATATCGGAAGCAAGTAAGGCATTTGGCAAGCCAGAAGTCTTCCTCGAGAAATGCGTAGTTAATCCACGCCATATAGAAGTACAAATCCTTGCAGATAGCCATGGCAACGTGATTCATCTGTTTGAGCGTGACTGCTCTATACAACGCCGCAATCAGAAGCTTATTGAGATAGCGCCCTCACCTCAACTAAGCAAAGCACAACGTGAATATATCGGCAATCTCGGTGTAAAAGCAGCAAAAGCCGTTGGTTACGAGAATGCCGGCACCGTCGAATTCTTGCTGGATTCCGAAAACAATTTCTACTTCATGGAGATGAATACGCGTCTGCAGGTAGAGCATACTGTGACCGAGAGCATCACTGGCATTGATATTGTGCAGGAGCAAATTCGGATTGCGGATCGTCTCAAGTTGCAATATAAACAGTCGGACGTAAGTTATCGTGGCTTTGCTATGGAGTTCCGCATCAACGCCGAAGACCCAAAGAATGATTTCTTGCCGAGCTTTGGTAAAATCACCCGTTATTACGCTCCTGGTGGCCCTGGTGTGCGTATGGATGCCGCCATGTACAGCGGCTATGTGATTCCGCCTTATTACGATTCTATGTGTGCCAAGCTTACGGTATGGGCCTTAAGTTGGGATGGTGTTATGGAGCGTGGTCGGCGCGCTTTAAATGATATGGTGGTCTATGGTGTGAAAACAACGATTCCCTACTATCAGGAAATATTGAAGCATCCTGACTTCAGGGCAGCCAATTTCGATACCAGTTTTGTTGAATCGCACCCTGAGCTTATTAACTACGCAACAGAATTTCCGCGTGAATTGATTGCTGCAGCCATCTCAGCTGCGATTGCGGCACACGAAGGTATTTAACCTGATTTTGATTTTTGAAAACTTAAAGTGATAATTTAACGATATGACTAAAGTACATGTTTCAGAACTAGTTTTACGTGACGGACATCAGTCTCTGATTGCCACCCGCATGCGTACAGAAGATATGTTGCCTATTGCTGGCAAGCTGGATGATGCAGGTTTTTGGTCGCTCGAGGCTTGGGGTGGCGCTACTTTTGACGCCTGTGTACGTTACCTGAAAGAAGACCCTTGGGAGCGCCTGAAAAAGTTACGTAAGGCCATGCCTAATAGCCAGATTCAAATGCTATTACGCGGACAAAATCTGTTGGGTTATCGCCATTATTCTGATGATGTAGTGCGTGCATTTGTGCAAAAGTCAGCAGACAACGGCGTGGATGTATTCCGCATTTTCGATGCCATGAATGATCTGCGTAACCTCAAGGTTTCGATTGAAGCCGTGAAAAAAGTAGGTAAACACGCCGAAGGTACTATCAGCTATACCACAAGCCCCGTTCATGACATTCCCTATTTCGTCGCGCTGGCTAAAGAGCTAGAAGCTTTTGGCTGCGATACCATTGCTATTAAAGACATGGCAAGCTTGCTGACCCCAGAAATCACTGGTGAATTAGTTAAGTCCTTGCGTGCAGCAGTTAAGTTACCAATTCACTTACACGCACATGCCACATCTGGCTTGGCCAGCATGTCAGTGATGCGCGCTGTAGATAATGGTGTTGCAATTGTTGACGGCTGCATTTCTTCATTCGCCGAAGGTGCGAGCTTGCCGACTACGGAAAGTATCGTAGCCGCACTAAAAGGCACTGAATATGACACAGGCCTGGACATCGCAAAATTGCAGGAAATCGCCGCTTATTTCCGCGAAGTTCGTAAGAAATATTGGCAATTTGAAAGCGAGTTCACTGGTGTTGATACGCGTGTCTTAGTCAATCAAGTGCCTGGTGGCATGATTTCAAACCTGTCTAACCAGCTTAAAGAACAAGGTGCACTCGACCGTATGGACGAAGTGCTGGCTGAAATCCCTCGTGTACGCGAAGATTTGGGCTTTCCTCCACTGGTCACACCAACTTCACAAATCGTCGGCACACAAGCTGTGCTGAATGTAATGACGGGTGCACGCTACAAATCAATCACCAATGAAGTTAAAAATTACTTCTTAGGTCAGTATGGCAAAGCCCCCAGCGCGGTTAATGCTGATGTGAAAAATCTTGCTGTGGGCGATGCAAAAGTTATTGAATGCCGCCCTGCTGATTTGCTTGATAATGAAATGGAAAAGTTAAGTAGCGAAGTTGAAGGCTTGGCTAAATCCGAAGAAGATGTGCTGACATATGCCATGTTCCCTGATCTGGCGAAAACATTCTTGCAAGAACGGAATGCTGGCTCTCTCAAAGCAGAGCCATTGTTGACCAAAGAAACTGCTGCGACATCAGCTTCACGTTACGCACCGAACGAATTCAATGTCACCCTGCATGGAGAAACCTTCCATATCAAGTTGACTGGTAGCGGCCACCGCGGTGAAGAGCAACGTCCATTCTATGTCTCTGTTGATGGTATAGGTGAGGAAGTCATCGTTGAAACCCTGAGTGAGGTTGAAGTCTCAGGCAGTAAATCTGGTGGCAAGAAAAAAACGTCTGGTGGAGTTACAAGCAGCGGCCGCCCTCGCCCATCGCATGAAGGTTGTGTGACCACTGCCATGCCAGGCAGCATTGTTGAGGTGAAGGTTAAGGCTGGTGACAAAGTCACTGCTGGCGACCCCGTGCTTGTGATTGAAGCCATGAAGATGGAAAACGAAATCCAAGCCCCTAAAACTGGGATTGTAGTCGCTGTGCACGTGAAAAAGGGCGATACCGTTACCCCAGATGAGTCTTTGCTGGAAATCAAGCCTGAATAAGTTACACACGCTTGTATAACAGCGATATTGATAGCCGATGGCATATTTGCTATCGGCTTTTTAATTTGAAGATCAAAGCCTATGAACCAACCCATTATTCTTGCCTCGTCGTCCCCTTTTAGGCGTGAGCTTTTGTCTCGACTTCAATTGCCATTTGGCGTGGTTTCGCCTGATATTGATGAGTCTCCTTTAGCGAATGAAGTGGCGCAAGCAACAGCATTGCGCCTAGCACAATTGAAAGCTCGTAAGGTTGCAGAAACTCACACAGATGCCTTGGTGATTGGTTGCGATCAGGTAGCAACGCTTGATGACTCGCAGATTGGCAAGCCAGGCACACACATCAAGGCTTTCAAGCAGCTACAAATGTTACGTGGCCGCAAAGTGACCTTTCACAGCGCACTTTGCCTGTATAACGCGCAATCTCAACACATGCAGGCTAAGGTTGTTCCCTATTTGGTTGAATTCAGAGCACTCACGGATGCACAGATTGAAAACTATCTACTGAAAGAACAGCCATATGATTGTGCAGGCAGCGCCAAATCTGAAGGCTTGGGTATCGCATTGATTAAATCAATGGAAGGTAGCGACCCGAATGCCTTAATCGGTTTGCCCTTGATTGCACTCACTAATATGCTTATTAACGAAGGCATTACCATCGTTTAGCAGGCAATGTTTTATAGCTAGACCCACCAATCTCTTGGGAGAATATCTTGCAAACACCGATTAAAAATACTGTAAAGATTGCTTTAGTAGTAGCTGCGCTATATGCGAGCACTGGTTTCTCAGCGGATATAGATGAAACACGTAGCACCCTGCAAGATCAGCAAGAAGTCGCTGTGACCATCTATAACGACAATCTTGCATTGGTCAAAGACCAGCGCAAAATCAAGCTTAAAAACGGCAGCAACAGCTTGGCTTTTCGTGATGTGAGCGCGCAAATTCGGCCTGAAACAGCTCTGTTGCGCAGTTTGACCAACCCCAATAGCTTTAACGTGATCGAGCAGAATTTCGACTTTGATTTGCTGACGCCAGAAAAGTTACTCGAAAAATATGTGGGTAAAAATGTCACCATTATCAAAACCAACCCAAGCAACGGTGCTGAAACCAGCGAGCAAGCGCAAGTGCTGTCGGCGAATAATGGCATTGTGCTAAAGATATCAGACCGCATAGAGACGGGCCTGTCAGGCCGTATTGTTTATAGCGACGTTCCTGCCAACCTGCGTGACAGGCCGACACTGGTAATGCAAATAAACAGTAAATTAGCTACCGAGCAAAATGTGGAACTGAGTTATTTAACAGGTGGGCTAGGCTGGAAAGCCGATTATGTGGCAGAACTTAACCCTGCTGAAGACAAACTTGATCTATCTGGATGGGTCACGCTAACGAATACCAGCGGCACTAGTTATCACAACGCCAAACTGCAATTAGTAGCGGGCGATGTCAATCGTGTGGTTGAACAACGCCCAGCAATGATGGAAATGGTTAGACGAAAAACAGAGATGGTGATGGATGCTGCAGCCCCGATGGCTGAAGAATCTTTGCTTGAATATCACCTTTATACACTCGACAGAACAACCTCTTTGGCTGAGAACCAGACCAAGCAAGTGGCGCTATTAAGTGCAAGCGCAGTACCTGTGCGCAAAGAACTGTTACTGCAAGGCTCTGAATATTACTATCAATCCAGCTACGGCGATCTTGGTCAGAAAATGAAGGTTGGGGTATTTATCCAGTTTGATAATAAAGAATCTTCAAAACTCGGTATGCCTTTGCCCAAAGGCATCTTGCGCGTTTATAAGAAAGATAATGCTGGTAACGCCCAGTTTGTTGGGGAAGATTCGATTGACCATACACCTAAAAATGAAACCGTCCGTTTGAAACTGGGCGATAGTTTTGATGTGACTGCAGACAAAAAACAGACTGACTTCAAGCGATTACCTAATCCAGCCAAAGGCAATGCACTGTATGAAAGTGCTTATGAAATTGTACTGAAAAATGCTAAAAAAGAAACTGTGACTGTGACTGTGCAAGAGCCCATACCTGCGGACTGGAAGATTATCCAGGAAAACCTCCCAAGCAAGAAAATGACGAGCAATACCAATATCTGGAAGGTGGACGTGCCAGCCGAAGGCAAAGCTGTGCTGACTTACCGTGTACAGGTAAAGTATTAATATGGCGGCTGGTACGTTATACCTGATTCCTGTCACGCTGGGTGGGGATAATCTGGCGCAGGTATTACCCCCAGAAGTCGTTACACTTGCACAGAAGCTTGATACATTCGTAGTAGAAAATGAAAAGACTGCGCGTCGTTTTCTCGGGTTGATTAAAACAGTCAAGCCCGTGCGCGAGATTCAACTACTAACACTCAACGAACATACGATTGAAAGTGAATTGGCGGCTTTATTGGCACCGTTATTAGCTGGCTCGGATGTCGGCCTGATGTCTGAAGCGGGTTGCCCAGGTGTTGCAGACCCAGGTGCTAGATTGGCGGCATTAGCGCACAGCAAAGGCATACGGGTAGCCCCGTTGGTCGGCCCCTCTTCGATTTTGCTCAGCTTGATGGCATCTGGTTTTAATGGGCAGAGATTCACTTTTCTGGGCTATTTGCCTAGTGATAAGGCAGCGCGTATTCAGCGCATCAAGGAAATAGAGAAAAACTCACAAAAGCATAATGAAACGCAGATTTTTATTGAAACACCCTATCGTAACCAACACATGCTCGAAGACCTGTTAGCGCATTGCAGTTCGCATACAAGGCTATGCATCGCATGCAATATCAGTTTGGATAGCGAATCTATTGTGAGTAAACCAATCAGTGCGTGGAAAAAATCGACTTTGCCAGAACTGCATAAACAGCTCTGCGTGTTTCTACTGTTGACTGAGTAGGTTTCTCACGGGCGCATAACTGCGGCGGTGCACGGCAGATACCCCATATTGAATAAGCCGCTGCATATGCTCAGCGGTGGGATAACCTTTGTGTTTGGCAAAGTTATATTCTGGATAGAGTTTATCAAGCTGGATTAATTCGAAATCCCTGGCAGTTTTTGCCAGAATAGAAGCGGCTGAAATGCCTTCGACCTTGCTGTCGCCTTTGACTATCGCTTCTGATGCCATTGAAACTTTCGGGCAGTGCAAACCATCCACCAGAATTTTATGCGGCGTCATATGCAACTGCTCCACAGCACGCTTCATCGCTAGCAGGCTGGCTTGTAAGATATTAATCTCATCTATCTCTTCTACACTACTGCTTGCAATCGCCCACGCTAGCGCATGCTCTTTAATTTGCAATGCCAAGTAATCACGCTTTTTCTCACTGAGTTTCTTAGAATCGGCCAAGCCAATGATAGGTTTGGCCGGATCAAGTATCACTGCCGCAGCATATACGGCACCAGCTAAAGGGCCCCGCCCCGCCTCATCTACGCCACATATCAGATAAAACTGATTCATATACTTAATGAAG
Organism: Methyloradius sp.; assembly: GCA_035460505.1. Taxonomy (GTDB): domain Bacteria; phylum Pseudomonadota; class Gammaproteobacteria; order Burkholderiales; family Methylophilaceae; genus Methyloradius. The sequence continues at coordinate 21,789 of DATHWP010000005.1, forward strand.
GTAGGCCAAAATGGCTGCAGCGGCCTTTTCTTCGGTATTTTGCCGTAGCCTATGATGTATTTCAGTGAATTCTTTTCGTATTTCTTCGATCAATGGCTTATCTTCAAGTAGCTTGATGGTGGCGTCTGCAATTTTCTCGGGTGTTGCTTCTTTTTGCAGTAATTCAGGCACCACAAATCTGCCAGCAAGCACATTAGGCAAGCCTACATAGGGCAAATAATTCATGCGTTTTAGAATTTGCCAGCTTAACCATGGCATACGATAAGTGATGACCATGGGACGTTTGTAAAGAGCAGCCTCAAGCGTGGCTGTACCAGATGCCACGATGACAGCATCAGCCGCCTCCATTGCAAGATGTGCATGCCCAAACAAAATCTGAATAGGCAATTGCTCTTCACCCTGATTCTCGTAGATCGCCTGTTCAAAAATCTTTCGGGTTTCACGCGTAATCAGTGGAACCAGAAATTGAACCTCAGGCATGGTATCAAGTATCTGCTTGGCAGTTTTAACGAATAAATCAGCCAGTTGTTTGACTTCACTTTGTCGGCTACCTGGCAGCATGGCAATCACCAGTTGGTGCGATTTGAGCTTCAACTGCTCGCGCGCATCGGCTTTATTAGGCTCAATAGGAATGATGTCTGCCAAGGGATGGCCAACATAGGAAACAGGAATACCTGCCTCCTGATAGATTGCAGGTTCAAAAGGAAACAAGGCCAACACATGCGAGACTGCGCGCTTGATTTTGCCAATGCGGCCTTTACGCCAAGCCCAGATTGATGGGCTGACATAATGAATAGTCTTGATGCCCTTGCGCTTTAGTTTGCGCTCTAGTGCAAAGTTGAAGTCTGGCGCATCAATGCCAATGAATAAATCAGGACGGCTATTGAGTATGCTTTTATATACTTGCTTGCGTATCTTTAACAAGCCGGGCAGATGCCGTAATACCTCGACATAACCACGCACTGACAATTTTTCAATGGGGAATAAGGATGTTGCACCCTCACTAATCATTTTAGGTCCCGCAATCCCGACAAACTCTAGATCAGGCCTGTGTTTCTTTAATGCATGGATGAGGTGGCTACCAAGCAAGTCGCCAGACGCTTCTCCGGCTACGATTCCGATAGTTGGCATACTTAGTCTGACGGCTTAGTTAGCGGACGATGCCGCGGGTAGATTGGTTTAGAAACTCAAGAAGAATACCAAGTTCAGGGCAACTGGCTTGCTGTTTAGCAATCTCCTGCTTAGCTTCTTCCAGAGTCAAACCATTACGATATAAGGCTTTGTAGGCGCGCTTGATCTGCAACATAGCCTCTGGTGTAAATCCACGTCGTTTAAGGCCTTCACTATTGATACCATGCGGTTTAGCATCATAGCCAGCTGCTGTTATGTAGGGTGGAATGTCTTTAAAAACGACAGTGTTTACAGCGGTAATCACATGCGCCCCGATTTTGCAGAACTGATGCACCAAAGTAAAGCCACCAAGTATGGCGTAATCGTGCATATCTACATGACCGGCCAACGAGGAGTTATTTGCCAGAATGGTGTTGTTACCTACATCGCAATCGTGAGCAATATGCACATACGCCATCACCCAGTTATTGTTGCCAATCTTGGTTAGGCCTTTATCTTGAATCGTGCCTCTATTGAAAGTACAAAACTCACGAATTGTGTTGCCGTCGCCAATTTCAAGGCGTGTAGGCTCATTTTTGTATTTCTTGTCTTGTGGCGCTTCACCTAATGATGAAAACTGGAATATCTGGTTATTTTTGCCTATGGTTGTATGGCCATTAATAACGGTATGGCTACCAACAGTTGTCCCACTACCAATCTTGACATCAGGGCCAATAATGGCATAAGGACCGATCTCAACACTGGAATCAATTGATGCTTTAGGATCTACGATGGCTGTAGAGTGAATTTTCGCCTGGGTCATAGTAATTAGTCGATGGCCTTCAAAATACACATCATCTCTGCCTCTGCCACGACGACATCATCTACCAGAGCCTGGCCTTTGTATTTCCAGATACCCCTCAGTACACGGTCAATGCTGACTTTCAGGACTAATTGATCACCAGGTGAAACAGGTTTCTTGAATCGTGCATTATCAATGCCCGCAAAATAATAGACTGAGTCATCACTAGGCTTGGTATCCATGGTCTTAAATGACAAAATAGCGGCAGCCTGTGCCAATGCTTCTACAATCAGCACACCTGGCATGACTGGGTGATATGGGAAATGGCCAGGGAAAAATGGCTCATTCATGCTGACATTTTTGATGGCAACTATTTCTTTGCCCAATTCGAGAGAAATGACCCTATCTACCAGCATAAAAGGATAACGATGCGGTAGATGATTCAATATTTCATGGATATCCATGCTCGTCACTGCCTTGTCACTCATGGCTTTCTCTCATTCTTTTTCGGTTTTGTATAATTTAATCTGGCTTCGTGCTGTCTAGCTGAGATTTAACTTTAGCTAATTCTCGTTCTAATTCTTTAAGTCTGTCATTCACGCTTCCGACCCGGCGGATATTGGCCGCTGTTTTCAACCATTCATCATGCGTCTGGAACGGCATGAGCGCTGTATAGGTATCGGCTTTGGTCAGCGAACGGGTAATCATGCTGCCTGGTGAAATAGTGACATCATCCGCTATTTCCAGATGCCCCAATATCATAGCAGCGCCCCCTATTTTGCAGCGTTTACCAATCACTGCACTACCCGCAATACCCACACATCCTGCAATAACGCTGTGCTCGCCAATACGGCAGTTATGCCCAATCTGTATCAGGTTATCTAATTTGCAACCTGTTTCAATAATTGTATCGTCCAAGGCTCCACGATCAATGGTGGTATTAGCGCCTATTTCCACATGATCTTCTATTATCACGCGCCCAACTTGGGGAATTTTGACCCACTTACCATCATCATTGGCATAACCAAATCCATCTGCACCAATCACCGTACCTGAAGCTACAACACAGTGTTTACCTAGGTGGCAATCATGATAAATAGTCACATTGGCTTGCAATGTAGTGTTCTCACGAATGACAACACCCCTACCAATACTGCAATTGCTGCCTATGATTACATTCTCACCAAGAATGACATCTGCCCCAATCACGACCTTTGCTGCAATGTGGCAAGATGCTGGTATTTCAGCACTAGGATCAACAACTGCTGTTTGGTGAATTCCCTTTTCGTAAAGCTCAACTGGGTTTAGTAACTCTGAAACACGTGCAAAATAAGCGTAAGGATTTTCTGTGACGATACGAGGTAATTGAGTTAACGCCTGATTCTCTGGGCTTAGAATAACAGCGCTGGCTTTAGTCACTGCAAGCTGATTTCGGTACTTTGATTCTCTTAAGAAAGTAATATGCCCCTGCTGTGCATTTGCAATTGAAGCTACTCTGCTGATTTTTGTATGACTACTATCAACTAATAAGCCACCCAATATAGATACAATCTCTTGCAGTGAATAGGTCTTGGGCATGCTACTTAAGATCGTAAATTTTTGTTAATTCGTATCGGCTAACTGCGGTAATTATTTCTTACCCAATGACTTTAAAACCTTATCAGTAATATCCACCTGTTTACTTGCAAAAGCGACACCACCATAAACCACCAAGTCATAATGCTCAGCTTCTGCAACAGAGGTGACCGCTTTGTTAATACGGTCCTGGAGCGCAGCCAACTCTTCATTCTTACGTAAATTCACATCTTCACGCAATTCACGCTGCTTGCGTTGAAACTCAATTTTCATATTGGCTGAATCACGCTCTCTATTGCGCCTATCAGTATCTGAAAGTGTTAATGCATCTTTATCCAAAGATGCGTCTAAATCTTTAATCTGTTTTTGTAATTTATCAAGGTCCTGGCTGCGCGGACCAAACTCTTTCTCCAGCTTCTTGCCACTTTCCGCAGTTTGAGGAGCTTCTTGCAATATTTTATCTACTTGGACGTAACCAACCTTGATGTCGCCAGCTGCAGCCATTACATTCGCGGCATGCAGTGAAGCTGCGTATAAGGATAATACCAATAGGTGTTTGAATAATTGATTCAATTAATTCTCCTGATATTTCAAATAATAATTTTTTAGAACTGCGAACCCAACTGGAACTGCAGCAATTGTGTTCTGTCATCAACCAAGCCGTTAGCCGACTTCTTCGGGTTAAGGGCTTTAGCCAGCACTAGCTTGATTGGGCCGAATGGAGAGTACCAACTAACACCGAGACCAGTTGAGAACCTAAGCTCACTGAGCTCAATAGGTTGATCAGCTGCATATACACTACCAGCATCAAAGAATGTACTTAACCGCAACTGTTTAGCATCTTTCATTCCTGGAATTGGGAAGTAGATTTCAGCATTACCCAGCAAGCGTTTAGTACCGCCAGTGGCAAACGTTGTACCTGTGGTCGTATTTGGCTGGCGAGGACCGATTGCGCTTGTTTCAAAGCCTCGCACGGAATTTACGCCACCAATATAGAAGTTCTTGAAGAATGGGTAATCTTTGCTACCATAACTTTCACCATAGCCTGCCTCACCATTCAGCATTAAGGTAAAGTTTTTGCTAAGCGCCTTGTACCATGAATGCTTATATTCAGCTTTGTAATATTCCAAATCAAATCCAGGCAAGCCAATTTCTACGTTCGCACGTTGCAACACACCATCGTTAGGAAAAAGAACATTGTCACGAGTATCGTGCGCCCAACCTAAATTAAGTGCCAAGCTCGTATTTTCGCAATTCAACTGACCACTACAATAGAGCAAATACTGTCCCGGACTTGTTGCATCCAATTTCACTTGTGTGTAATCAAAAGTCAGCCCTGCGCTCAATGAATCTCGTTCATTGATAGGCATACCGAATTTCACGCCCGTACCGTATGAAGATGTCTTGTAGGTACCTGTGCCCAAATATGAAGTGTCGACATCACGACGATACACATCAAAGCCACGACTGATACCATCTGGAGTGAAGTAAGGATCTGTGTAAGACAAGGAGTAGACTGTATTCACACGACCAGTATTGATCTGCGCAGATACTCGATTACCCGTACCCAAGAAGTTATTTTGATTAACGGTTACACCCAATACGATACCTTCAGCACTAGACAGACCAGCACCAAACATAATGCTACCCGTAGATTTTTCCGTTACATTCAAATTCAAGTCTACTTGGTCCGCCGTACCTGGTACCGCAGGCGTTTCTACGTTAACGTCCGAGAAGAATTGCAAACGCTCAAGACGCTGTTTAGAGCGATTGATTTTGTCAGCGCCATACCATGCTGATTCGAGTTGGCGCATTTCACGACGTAATACTTCATCACGTGTGCGTGTATTGCCAGTGATATTGATGCGTCGGACATATACACGGCGACCTGGGTCAATGAAAAATGTAAAGCCCACGGTATGTTTGTCTTTATCTACTTCAGGTACGGCATTAACATTAGAAAATGCATAGCCATCGTTACCTAGTCTGTCGCCAATTGCTTTGCTTGATTCAGTCACTTTCTGGCGATTAAAGTATTCGCCAGGTTGAACACTAATCAATTTACGCGCCTCTTCTTCTGGCAACAGCATTTCACCAGCTACCTTGACATCAGTCACTGTATATTTCTCACCCTCTGTAATATTTACGGTGATGTAAATATCGCGCTTGTCTGGGGTAATTGAAACTTGAGTCGAATCCACATTGAACTCAAGATATCCTTGATTCATATAGAAAGACCTTAATGACTCAAGATCGGCTGTTAACTTTTGCTTGGAGTATTGATCATTTTTACTCCACCAAGTCATCCAGTCTGGAGTGGTTAACTTGAATTTATCAAGCAATTCTTTAGAATCAAACGCCTGATTACCAACGATATTAATACTGCGAATCTTGGAAACCGCACCCTCTTCAATTTGAAAAGCGATGGCAACACGATTACGTTCTAGTGGGCTCACTACTGTTTTTACAGTAGCCGCATATTTGCCTTGTGAAAGATATTGGCGCTTTATTTCTTGCTCAGCCCTATCCAGCATGGATTTATCGAAAATTAAACCTTCAGATAAACCAATCTGCTTCATGCCCTCTTTCATTTTATCGCTTGGGAAAGATTTATTACCGCTAAAGGTAATTTGAGCGATAGCAGCGCGTTCTTGTACCAAGACAACAAGCACATCGTTCTCAACTTCAATACGAACATCTTTAAAAAACCCAGACCCATACAAGGCTTTAATAGCTTGGGTGGCTTTCTCATCATCCATGGTATCGCCAACTTTTACTGGCAGGTAGTTAAACACGGCGCCAGCTTCAGTACGTTGAATGCCTTCCACGCGGATATCCTTGACCACGAAAGGCTCTATCGCCATGGCTGACAGTGCATACATGCCAAAAAAGAATAGTGGTATGTATCTAAGCATATGACTCAACTTCATTAAAATCAGCCTGTTATCAATCGATTGATATCGTTATAAAAAGCGCATGCCATGAGCAATCCTAGCAGTGCAAACCCAACTCGCTGCCCCATTTCCATTGTCTTATCGGAAACTGGGCTTCCCTTAAAAATCTCTATCATATAATACAACAAATGCCCCCCATCCAACACAGGTACAGGCAGTAGATTTAATACGCCGAGGCTGATGCTAACCAAGGCGAGAAACCCAATAAAAGCTTTCAGACCCATATGTGCACTTTGGCCAGCATAACTAGCAATGGTGACTGGGCCGCTTAATCCTTTCCATGAGACATCCCCAGTCAGCATGCTGCCGAGCATTTTCAGGCTGAATATGGAGGTCTCCCAGGTTTTGTCAGCCGCTTTCGATAATGCAGTCAGTGGGGAATATTTCACATCGACCAAAAATTGATCAATGATTGCAGGATCAACCTGATAGGCAGCCCCAACACGGCCAATCTGCTTGCCACCATCACTAATTGCATCTGGTGTGACGAAAAGGTTGATGGTTTTATTGTCGCGTACAAGCTTCACATCTAGGCGCTGACCTGGAAGTTGGCGTATGACATTCACAAAATCTTCCCAATGACCAATGGCTTGGTCATTGACTGATAGCACGAGATCTCCGGTTTTCATACCCGCTTTTTCGGCAGCACTACCAACCATGATATCGCCAATTTTAGGCTGCAAATCAGGCTGATAAGTCGTTAAACCAAGCTTGGTCAAGTCAAAATCGCTATCTGTAATGCTATCTAGTGATAGCTCGTGAATATAGGACTGACCATTGATTGAAGCTTCAATCTCGACACGATTACTCTTCAGTTTTTGCTGAACCAATACCCAGCGCACATCTTGCCAACTTGCAACAGGGGTATCATTCACGCTGGTAATCAATTCGCCAGACTTGATACTCGCCTGTGCTGCCGGGCTATCTTGAGGAATATCGCCAATAATGGGTTTAATGCCAGTGACGCCTGACATAAAAATAACCCAATAAAGCAGAACAGCCAGTATTAGATTTGCCGCTGGGCCTGCTGATACGATGGCGATGCGCTTCCATACTGGTTGACGATTGAATGCACGTGATACCTCATGCTCTTCAACTGGCGCTTCGCGCTCATCCAGCATCTTGACGTAACCACCAAGTGGTAAAGCGGCCAAGACATATTCTGTTTGATCGTTCCCAAGTTTTTTAGCAAATAATGGTTTGCCAAAACCGATTGAAAACTTCAATACCTTCACGCCACACCATCTAGCCACCTGATAATGGCCATATTCATGCACCGTGATTAATATGCCTAAGGTTACTAAAAAGGAAACAAGGGTTAGCATGAGTAGGTAAGCATCCATTCTTTAGCCGCTTCCCGCGCAAGCTTGTCGGCCTCTATTACTGTATTCAGGCTAGATGCCAGAGAAATGGTCGCATCACTCATCACAGACTCAATGATTCGTGGGATTTCCATAAAACCAATTTTGCCATTGAGAAACGCATCGACAGCGATTTCATTTGCTGCGTTAAGTATCGCAGGAGCTGTGCCCCCCAATATGAGCGCATCAAAAGCAAGTCGCAAACAGGGGAAGCGCACGGTATCTGGCTCTTCAAAATCCAGCCTACCGATTTTGAATAAATCGAGCGAACTCACGCCACTTTCAATTCGCTCAGGGTAGCCAAGCGCATAGGCAATCGGCGTACGCATGTCAGGGTTTCCCAATTGTGCCAATACAGAACCATCTACATATTCCACCATTGAGTGGATGACGCTTTGCGGATGTACAACGACTTCAATTTGCTCAGGCGCAGCATTGAATAGCCAATGGGCTTCAATTACTTCTAAACCCTTATTCATCAATGTAGCTGAATCTACCGTGATTTTAGGCCCCATGACCCAGTTGGGATGATTCAATGCTTGCTTGACGGTTACTGTGCTCAGTTCATCATCAGTGGCCTTCCTGAAAGGGCCGCCAGAGGCAGTAATCAGTATTTTCTTAACGCCACCGCTCTTGAGTGTTGCAAATTTCTGCTGCGGCATCACCTGAAAAATTGCATTATGCTCGCTATCAATCGGCAGCAAAGTCGCACCGCCCTTTTCCACTGCCTGCATGAACAAGCTACCAGACATCACTAGTGTCTCTTTATTCGCCAGCAAAATACGCTTGCCTGATTCAGCGGCGGCAATGGCTGGTTTCAGGCCTGCCGCACCGACAATAGCCGCCATCACAGCATCTACATCTGGGTGTGCTGATACGAATTCCAGGGCATCCAAACCAAACAATACGTGTGTGGTTAACCCTGCATTCTGCAGTTTAATCTTTAATGTATCTGCCGCATGCTCATCCAGCATTACGGCATAGACTGGCTCAAACTTCTGACACTGTTCAAACAAGACATCCACATTGGTATTGGCAGTCAGCGCATAAGCCCTGAAGCGATCCGGATGACGTGCAATAACATCAAGAGTGTGCAAACCAATGGTGCCAGTTGCCCCTAAGATGGTGACGTTCTGCATACTGGGCATACTCATCGCACTTGCATCCATAATTCGTAGTAATCGCTAAGATAAATAAAGACTGCGGCCAGTGGCAGGCTGGCTGTCAGGCCATCAATTCTATCCAGAATGCCCCCATGGCCTGGCAATATACGTCCGCTATCTTTAATTCCTGCATGGCGTTTCATCAGCGACTCATACAAATCACCAATCACACTTAATGCGGTAAGAATCAGTAACCCAGGGATCAATATCATGTCCAGATGATAGCTTTGGCAGAGAATCAACCCGTAAAGACTGACTGCCAAAAATGCGCCTGCTACGCCTTCCCAAGTTTTACCTGGACTGATTGAGGCTGCGAGCTTGCGTCTACCGAAGCGTTTTCCCGCAAAATAGGCCGCACTATCGGCAATCCATACGGTAGCCATTACGCCCAGCAATACCCAAGGGCTCTTCAGCGGGATGATCACTAGGCTAAGCCAAGTAGCCATTAGAATCAGCCAACCAATAAGGATATTAATCAAGAAACTGCCGATAGGCCGATGAACGCCAAGCCATAATGGCACCAATAATGCCCAAAAGACTGCGGCAATGAGGATAGTGAATAAAACAACCTGCCTTTGCAGTAGCGCAACTTCAAGGTTGATTGGCATGATGATCGCAATGCCGATGACCACCGTAGCGGCCACAAAGGTCTGGCGCGCTACACGTTTGAGCTTTATCAGGCCACCCCATTCCCATGCCCCTATCGCAATCACCACCAGCATAAGTAGCGTCCAGAATAACGGTGGCAATAAAAACAGCGCAGCTAAAAATAATGGGACAAGAACGATTGAAGTGATGATGCGCGTTTTAAGCATGCTAATTGGCTTTCAGACGATCTGTTGTTTGCGAGGCTTCGCCATACAACTGATCCCCAGTACGACCAAATCGACGTTCGCGTTGCTGGTATGACTCGATGGCCAGCTTAAAAGCGGCCTCATCAAAGTCTGGCCATAGCGTATCGGTGAAATACAACTCACTATAAGCCATTTGCCAAAGCAGGAAATTGCTCACACGCTGCTCACCACCTGTGCGAATAAACAAATCTGGCTCAGGCGCATAGCTCATTGATAGATGAGGCGTTAAGTCATCCTCAGTAAAACTATTCGCCAATTTTGGGTGCTGCTGTTGCAACTTGTGCATTGCCTGCATGATGTCCCAACGGCCGCCGTAATTAGCGGCAATCGTCAGTGTTAAGCCAGTATTGTGTTGTGTGAGTTGCTCGGCGGTATCAATTTGCGCAATCAAGGCAGCATCAAATTTTGAACGATCGCCGATCATGATGAGGCGAATATTGTTTTCATGAAGTTTCTTTACCTCACTATTCAAGGCCTCCATAAAAAGCCCCATGAGGAATGAAACTTCTTCGGCAGGTCTGCGCCAGTTTTCACTGCTGAAAGCGAACAAGGTAAGGTAATTAACGCCTATCGTCGCACATTGCTTAACAAGCTCACGTACCGTATCAACGCCGCGTTTATGCCCTGCGATTCTTGGCAGAAAGCGCTTTTTAGCCCAACGCCCATTGCCATCCATAATCACTGCAACATGGTTAGGAATCTCGCCAGTAATAGGGATAACGCGTGTGGAGCTGCTGAAAAAAGCCACTTAATATACCGAGCTAATGTTTAAGAAAGTCGAATAATTCAAAGTTAAACAGCCAGTAGTTCAGTTTCTTTGGTTTGCAACAACTTATCCACTTCAGCTACGTATTTGTCTGTGAGCTTTTGCACTTCATCCTGCATGCGGCGCTCTTCATCTTCACTGATTTCTTTGTCTTTGATCAGTTTTTTCAACGCATCATTCGCATCTCTACGTGCGTTACGGAGAGAGACTTTGGCATTTTCCCCTTCGGTACGCACTACCTTGATCAAGTCACGACGACGTTCTTCGGTGAGCATAGGCATCGGTACGCGGATCAAGTCGCCGTTGGTGGCAGGATTAAGGCCAAGATCGCTATCACGGATGGCTTTTTCAACCTTGCCTATCATGGGTTTTTCGTAAGGTTGCACATTGATCGTGCGGGCATCGCCCAAGGTGACATTGGCGACCTGATTCACTGCAACCAGTGAGCCATAATATTCAACCATCACATGGTCTAGCAGGCCAGTGTGGGCGCGACCAGTCCTTACTTTTGCCAGATCATTTTTCAATGATTCCAGTGATTTCTGCATTTTCTGGTCTGCATTTTTCTTAACATCTTCTAGCATAAAATCTCCTTACTGAATCACTAAAGGCTAAGCCAATACTCAAGGTAATACTTTAGTACCTTCGTCTTCACCCATTACCACGCGCTTGAGCGCACCTTGCTTAAAGATGCTGAACACTGAGATAGGCAGGCTCTGGTCGCGACACAAAGTCAGCGCGGTAGCATCCATGACCTTCAGGTTTTTAATAATAGCCTCGTCAAAACTCAGGCTTTTATAACGCATGGCATCAGGATTGGTTTTAGGGTCGTCGGTATAGACGCCATCCACCTTGGTGGCTTTGAGCACGATCTCCGCATTCATTTCCATGCCACGCAAAGCAGCAGCGGTATCCGTGGTAAAAAATGGATTTCCAGTACCTGCGCCAAAAATCACAACACGGCCTTCTTCCAGGTAACGGATTGCCTTGCCACGAATATAAGGCTCAGCGACTTGTTCGATATTGAGGGCAGATTGCACACGACTCACCAAACCTATGTGGCGCATTGCATCCTGCAAGGCCAGAGCGTTCATCACGGTAGCCAGCATGCCCATATAATCTGCGGTTGCGCGGTCCATGCCTTCCGCGGCTGGCGCTACGCCGCGAAAGATATTACCGCCGCCAATGACTACGGCCACTTGCACGCCAAGATCTACTACTTCTTTTATTTCAGTGACGATGCGGGTAATGGTGGCTCGATTAATGCCATAGCTATCTTCACCCATCAGGGCTTCACCAGACAGTTTGAGTAAGATACGTTTATAAGCTGGGATGGACATGTGACTCCTGCAATTGCGTTCTAAAGGTCATGTGAAAAACGATGATGCTATTTTACCAACCATCATCGTTTTACGTTTGCATTACATCACTTACCAAACCATATGCTGCTACAAAGTGCATATGGTTGATTCTGATAAGAATTTAGACTTTAGCAGCAGCAGCCACTTCAGCAGCAAAGTCGGTCACTACTTTTTCAATGCCTTCACCTACAACATACATGGTGAAAGAAGCGACTGAAGCGCCTTTAGATTTTAGTAACTGCTCTATGGTTTGCTTGTCATCTTTAACGAAAGGCTGGCTTAATAAAGTCACTTCTTTCAGGAATTTTTGCACGGTACCATCAGCAATTTTATCAAGCATGCTGTCAGGCTTGCCAGCTTCTTTAGCTTTTTCAATCGCAACACGACGTTCAGCTTCAATCAACGCTGCATCCACACCGCTTGCATCCAATGACTTTGGCTTGGCTGCTGCAATATGCATCGCGATATCCTTACCCAATGCATCATCGCCACCAACTACATCAACCAGCACACCAATCTTGCTTCCATGTACGTAGCTGGCAAGTTTACCTTGTGCAGCGATACTGACAAAGCGACGCGGGGTGATGTTTTCACCAATTTTACCAACCAATTGGGTACGTACATCTTCAGCAGTTGTGCCACGCATAGGTAATGCAGCAACGGCAGCGATATCGGCTGGATTGTTCTTGGCAACGGCTTCAGCCAATTCATTAACATATTTCAAGAAATCGTCATTCTTGGCGCAGAAATCGGTTTCTGAGTTAACTTCAATAATCGCACCGCTTTTGCCATCAGCATTGATGCTGATACCAACTGTGCCTTCAGCAGCCACGCGGCCAGCAGCCTTACTTGCCTTGTTACCGAAACGTACGCGTAGGATTTCTTCTGCACGTGCCATGTCAGCCTCAGCTTCAGATAATGCTTTTTTACAGTCCATCATTGGCGCATCAGTACGCTCGCGTAATTCTTTTACCATTGCTGCTGTGATTTCAGCCATTTATAACTCCTCAACTTGTTCTTCCAGCCTTTTCAAGGCTAAGAGATGGATTAAACTCAAATGATAGGTACAAAAAAAGGGGCTCACGCCCCTTTTAAGCAGGGTGATTACTCTGCAGTCACTTCTTCTACTTCTACAAATTCTTCTTCGGAAGCTGATTTAACGATTTCAGTGATAGCCTGGCTACGGCCTTCAAGCACTGCATCAGCAATACCACGGGCGTATAAGCGAATCGCACGACTTGAGTCATCATTACCAGGGATCACGTAAGCAACGCCTTCTGGTGAATTGTTGGTATCAACTACGCCGATCACTGGAATACCAAGCTTAGCAGCCTCAGTCACAGCGCCACTCTCATGACCAACGTCAATGATGAAAATAGCATCTGGCAAACCACCAAGCTCTTTAATACCGCCGATTGAACGCTCAAGTTTCTCAACTTCACGCTTATAGCCGAGCGCTTCTTTCTTGCCGAATTTCTCAAGGCTACCGTCCAGTAACATCGCTTCGTAGTCATTCAGACGTTTGATAGATTGCTTAACCGTCTTGAAGTTTGTCAGCATGCCACCTAACCAGCGATGGTTAACATAAGCACAGTTTGAACGGTCGGCCTCTTCTTTAACGATATCGCGGGCTTGACGCTTAGTGCCCACGAACAGGATACGGCCCTTGTTTGCAGCCAATTGGCGCACGAACTTCAACGCATCTTCGAACAGCGGAAGTGTTTTTTCAAGGTTTACAATATGGATTTTGTTGCGGTCACCGAAAATGTACGGTGCCATTTTTGGGTTCCAGTAACGGGTTTGATGGCCGAAGTGAACTCCAGCTTCTAGCATTTGACGCATAGTTACAGACATAATAGTCTCCAGTAAGGGTTATTGCTTCCATGTGCCCAACAACATCCAGCCTAAGCCAGACACCCTGTACGGGGCACATGTGCAGATTTGCGCAAAATTGCGCGGTAAATATTCAGCAGGTATTCATTTAATTAGCCATTCGTACGAATAACCGATTGTTTATGAACTAGACGCCCGTCAAATAAGACCAATATGTTAACATAAGCGACTGTTTGAATTCAAGGAAAACCTTGGTCTTAAAGACTTGTAGGTGTGGAAACTATGGCAATTAGCATCAAAAACGAACTAGATATTGAAAAAATGCGCGTGGCTGGCAAGCTCGCTTCCGAAGTACTGGATTTTATCACGCCACATGTCAAACCCGGCATTACCACTGGAGAGCTGGATAAGCTGTGCCACGATTATATGGTGAATGTGCAAAAAGTGATCCCCGCGCCGCTTAACTATGCACCACCTGGCCATACCCCCTATCCAAAATCGATATGCACCTCGGTGAATCATCAAATTTGCCACGGTGTACCTGGTGAAAAAGTATTGAAGAATGGCGATGTCGTCAATCTTGATATCACCGTAATTCGTGATGGCTATCATGGTGATACCAGCCGCATGTTTTATGTAGGTGAGCCCTCGATTCAAGCCAAGCGTTTGTGTGAGATTACGTACGATTGTATGTGGCTAGGCATTGCTAAAGTCAAACCTGGCGCTACTCTTGGTGATATTGGACATGCGATTCAAACCTATGCCGAAAAAAGCGGTTACAGCGTTGTTCGCGAGTTTTGCGGTCATGGTATCGGCAAAAAATTCCACGAAGACCCACAAGTACTTCACTACGGTAAGCCAGGTGCAGGCCTGAAGTTACAAGCTGGGATGATATTCACGATTGAGCCCATGATAAATGCTGGCAAGCGCGATATTAAGCAACTAGGTGATGGCTGGACCATCGTGACCAAAGATCACAGCTTGTCTGCGCAATGGGAGCACACCGTGTTGGTAACAGAAACTGGATATGAAGTGCTCACCGTTTCTGCTGGCACGCCTGCTGTACCAGCCTTGATTTCACATTGATTTAATTAAAACCACGCCTTAGATTGCCAGTATGTCTGCGCCTTTAATCAACGCCATTCCTGAGTATTCAACCAAAATCTGGCGTGAGCATCTGCAGCAGCAGCAAGCCCAGTTGCAGGCGCACTTTGAGAGCACTACCGATACCGCCAAGTTGCTGCGTTTACAGTCAGCATTGGTAGATAATGTACTACGTGATTTGTGGTCACAGCTCAGCATTTCTGATGAGATAGCGCTGATTGCAGTTGGTGGCTATGGCCGAGGTGAGTTGTTCCCCTACTCCGATGTTGATCTGCTGATACTTTTGCCAGACCATCTGCAAAATGCTATGGATAGCAGTATAGAGGCGCTTGTAGGTGTTTTTTGGGATATTGGCCTGGCAGTAGGTCATAGCGTGCGCAGCTTGAGCGAATGCCTGTCTGAAGCTGAAAAAGACATTACGGTACAAACCAATTTGCTCGAATCACGCTTTCTGACTGGCAATAAAAAGCTATATCAAGATTTTAAAATCACATTTAGCGAGGCGCTGGATGTAACTGCATTTTATGAAGCTAAAGTGCATGAGCAGGAACAACGCCACGCACGCTTCAACGACACCACCTATAACCTAGAACCAAACATCAAAGAAAGTCCTGGTGGCCTGCGTGACCTGCAGAATATCTTATGGATATCCCGTAGCCTTGGCTTGGGCGCTAGCTGGGCCGCACTGGTTAAACAGGGTTTAATTAGCCAATCTGAAGCGCGACAGATCAGACGCCATGAACTGTATCTGGAAATGTTGCGTGCCAGATTGCATTATCTGTCAAAACGCCGTGAAGATCGCCTGATCTTCGACTTCCAGAATGATCTGGCTAAGCAGCTTGGCCATGTGACTTCAGGTCGAAAACGTGCCAGCGAACAGCTGATGCATGACTTTTATCGTAGCGCCAAGTTCGTCAGCTTTATCAACGAAATTCTGTTGCAATTGCTGCGTGAACGTATCTACCCCAACATGCATGAAACAAAGCCTATTAATGCACGATTTGACGCCTGCAATGGATTGCTGGAAGCCAAGTCTTCAACGTTGCTGCAGAAAAATCCTAGTGCGATTCTGGAGAGTTTTTTATTACTTGAACAGCATCCCGAATTAACAGGCATGAGCGCAAACCTGTTACGCACCTTGCACCGCGTTAAAAAACTGGTCAATCGTGATTTCAGGCAAAGTGCCGAAAACAAGACTTTATTCCTGAAGATATTGAAGCAGCCCAATGGTGTTACCCATGCCCTCAGGCGCATGAATCGCTACGGCATACTGGGTAGCTATATTCCAGCATTCGGCAAGATCGTTGGGCAAATGCAGCATGATCTCTTCCATGTTTATACAGTGGATGAGCATATCCTCAATGTACTGCGTAATTTACGACGTTTTGCCTTACCTAAACATGCGCATGAATTCCCATTGTGCAGCAAACTTTTCGCTGAGTTTGATTCACCCTACTTGTTGTATTTAGGCGCGATATTTCACGATATTGCTAAGGGCCGTGGTGGCGACCACTCCACTTTAGGTACGGTAGATGCGCTGAGATTCTGCAAAGCCCATGGGTTATCAAAACCAGATAGTGAGTTGGTCGCATGGCTGGTCGAGTCCCATCTGGTCATGTCGAGCACTGCGCAAAAGTCTGACTTATCTGATCCAGCAGTAATTGAAGGCTTTGCCAGGTTCATTAAGGACGAACGTCATTTAGTTGCCTTGTACCTACTGACCGTTGCTGACATTCGCGGCACTAGCCCCAAAGTGTGGAATGCCTGGAAAGCCAAGCTGCTGGAAAACCTGTTTTTGACGACCATGCGCCTACTGAAATGTGACATCGGCGGCGCAGATGCAGAAATGCTCAGCCGCCAGCAACATGCGCGCGTGACACTCAGCCATTATGGTGTGGTCGATAAAGACTACGCATCATTCTGGAAAAAACTGGATAAGAATTACTTCTTGCGTTACGAAAGCCAGGAAATTGCTTGGCATACGCGATTGCTGCTATCGCACATCAATAGCAAACAGCCTATTGTTCGCGCAAGATTAAGCCCAGCTGGCGATGGCATTCAAACACTCATCTATATTAAAGATAGAGATGACCTGTTTGCGCGCATTTGTGTCTTCTTTGATCGTATGGGCTACACCATACTCGAAGCAAAAGTACACACTACGCAACACGGTTATGCAATAGATAGCTTTCTTGTTTCAAATTATGGAGATAACCCATTAAGTTATCGTGATGTATTAAGTTACATTGAGTTTGAGCTGACACAAAAACTTGAGCATCACCACCCACTGGAAACACCTTTGCAAGGGCGCATTAGCCGCCAGGTAAAACACACGCCTTTCAAGATTGAAATCAGTATTCACCCTGATAAAAATAGTAACAATCACATATTGAATGTGATCATGGCTGATCGCCCAGGTTTGTTATCAAAGCTAGCGCATTTGTTTTTAAATCTTGGCATACATTTACATACAGCAAAAATTAATACCCTGGGCAATCGCGCAGAAGACAGTTTTATGATTTCAGCTAAAGATGGCAAACAGCTTGAGGCAGAAAGCCTCAAGCGTTTGGAAGATGAGTTGCTGAGCCAATTCTAAAACTCACTTCGCATTTAATAATTCGGTGGAGGTGGTGGATAGTATTGCGTTGGTGACTTCACTGGGGCTGGCACGTTATTACTCGGACTAGAATTCACTGACCTGGCAAAACTAGCTGAAACTGGTACTTTATGCCCCTTGGCATACATGCATTGCACATAGGCATTATCATAGCGTTGCTGCACCGTGTAAGAAGAATCTGCCGCCGCATCACTACCTGCCGCACTACCCACCAGCAAACCAGTACCCGCGCCAATCGCAGCACCCTCACCACCACCAACTGCAGCACCTAATACAGCACCAACTGCCGTGCCAACGGCTGCACTTTTAGCAAAACTGTCATTACCTGCCTGATTTGCAGAAACGCCATTGCTTTGGTTCAGGCTATATGTGCGGCAAGTTCTATCATCATCATTAAATTGCTCAAAACTCTTGCCAGTGCCTGGCAAAGCCATGCGGCTTGGGCCTGTGGGCACAGTGGTACATGCAGACATCGCTAGTGCGATTGCGATAATCGTATAACTAGATCGCGTTGCTATCATCATTTACCTCATTTATCTTTAAAGAGTGAGCCCATATCTGAACTAAGTTTTAGCTCAGACTCTTACTTGGGTGGCTGTGGTGTAACTTTTGTCCAGCCTTGTGGGCACTCTTTGATGTATGGGTAATAGCCCTCAGGTTGATCGCAGTGATACCAATAATAATCAGCTGGTGCGCTGGATTGGCTCGCTGCAGGCGCAGGCTGTTGCTGGATTTGCTGTTCGATATACACTGGGGGCGACTGCACTACTGGCGCGGGCGTCACAATGACAGGTGGCGAGTACGGATAGCCATAAACGTATGGATCATAATACGAGTATGGGTAGTAAGGCCTTGGATAATATGGGCCATAACCGGGGCCAAAACCTGGACCGAACCCAGGCCCAACATAAATACCAACACTGCCTCTAAAATGTCCATGATCTGCCAGTGCGGAACCGCTACTTAGCAGGCCTATTGAAAGCATGAGTGCTGCAATCAAATGTATTTTTTTCATACTTGCTCCTTAAATATCAATAGCCATGTTTTTATGTTTTATAGCTATAGATTATGACAGCGCAAGTAGAGCTAGTTCTGTAAGGGAATGTAAGACTTTTTAAAGTAAATTAAGGGCTGGGGTGGTATTGATTGAATTAGCCATTAACTCAAGGCCAAGTGAGGTAGCGCTTGTATTCCCAATCGCTCACTGAACGGCAGTAATCGATCCACTCTGGCTGTTTAGTCGCGAGATATTCTGCAACATAATCTTTACCCAGCGCATTCGCAAGCACTTCGTCCGCGCTTAGTGCCGCCAGCGACTCTCCCATAGCTTGGGGAAGTGTTTTTACGCCACGTCTTTCAAATTCGGCCTCGTCCCATTCATAGATGTCTTCATCAATAGGGGTAGGCGGAACAAGGCCCTCTTCAACCCCATCTAACATGGCGGCAATGGTCGATGCGAGCACAGCATAGATGTTGCTACTGCCATCACTCAGGCGAAACTCTATGCGACCAGCAACCACACGAGCAACAGTAGTACGATTGTTATATCCCCACGCGATATGGGCTGGTGCCCAAGTGGTGCCAGAAAGTGAACGACCAACCACCAGACGTTTATAAGAGTTCACGGTAGGCGCATGAAAAGCGGCCAATGCCGGGCTATGTGCGAGTAAACCGGCAATACACTGCCGCCCTACTTGCGATATACCGTGCGTATCGTTTTTGTCAGCCATGACGGCTTGGCCTTGCGCATCAGTCAATGACAAATGAAGATGCAAGCCGCTACCTGGGCGATCAGCAAACGGTTTGGGCATGAGCGTGAAAGTAAGGCCAGCTTCTTCGGCGATATAATCCGCGGCCATTTTAAACAGGATAAATCTATCAGCAGCAGTCAGTGCATCGCTGTAATGGTAATTCAACTCATATTGTCCACTGGCGTCTTCATGGTCTATCTGGAATACGTCAAAACCGCATTGCGTTAAGCCCAACTCAATATTCCTGAGTACATCACGTACTCGTGCCAGTGCTTTTAGATCATACGAAGGCTTATCCAGCATGTCTTGCGCATCAGGAACAGGTCGACCATCGGCATCTTGTGTGACCAGAAAAAATTCTGGTTCTATGCCTACATTTAGCGTCCAGCCTCGTTCAGCAAGGCGTGCAATCTGCTTGGCAAGCAGTCGGCGCGAACAACCATCAAATGCCTTGCCATTGACCACGCCATTACAAACAATGCGCGCATAACCTGGCATCCAAGGTAGTGCCTGCAAGGTCGTCAGATCGCCTTGTCCGTAGTATTCGGAATTGGCACCATTGCGTGGTAGGCCAGTGCCCCAGATTGATGGACCAGCAAAGCCCGCACCTGCACCAAGAATATCCTGTAAATGCGAGAGCGGAATGTATTTACCCTTGGCTGAACCGTGAATATCTACGAACTGGGCAATGATGGTATGTACCCCAGCATTTGCCATGGCTGTTTTTGCAGCTTCTATATCCGTACTTTTATTTTTTTTTTGATTAGTTTTTATATGCATTTTTTGCTTAAGGAAATTTAGGCTTTGGTGAGTGCACGGTCGATAATTGCCAAGGCTTCATCGAATACGGCATCTTCTGTAGTGAGTGGGTAAAGGAATCGAATGACGTTGGCATACACACCACAAGTCAGCAGAATCAAGCCTTCGTCGAGTGCGGCTTGCTGCACTCGTTTCACTGCATCGGGTGATGGTTCATTAGTGGCTGGATCAAAGAACTCGGCCGCAATCATAGATCCCAAGCCACGAACTTCTTTTAACGCGGGCACGTTA
>DATHWP010000006.1:0-47132 GCA_035460505.1 Methyloradius sp.
AATGGAAAAATTAGATTGGTATTACAACAAGGCATAGGTAAATCCGTGATCACTAGTGATTACGATGCACAAAAATTACGCGCAACCTTGTTATTAGCGCCATAAATCTTAAAAATAATCATGATTGGTAATGTCTTGAACCAACTAGCCCCATACGCAGCTGATCCATCACGAACCCTGGGGCGTAAGCATAAAGAGGCTCCACCACAAAGCCGCAATGAATTTCAGCGTGACCGTGACCGTATTATTCATTCTGCCGCATTCAGACGGCTGGAATACAAGACCCAAGTATTTGTGAATCATGAGGGTGACTTATTTCGAACCCGCCTAACACATAGTTTAGAAGTGGCTCAAATAGGCAGGACCATTGCCCGTACATTAGGCTTGCACGAAGATTTGGTTGAGGCTATCTGCCTTGCGCATGATTTAGGCCACACACCTTTTGGCCATGCTGGGCAAGACGCGCTGAATAAATGCATGCAAGATTTCGGTGGCTTTGAACATAATCTGCAATCTTTACGCGTTGTGGATCAATTGGAACAGCATTATGCTGAGTTTGATGGCTTAAACCTTACCTTTGAGCTACGTGAGGGCATACTCAAGCATTGCTCTTTAAAGAATGCGCAAGAGTTGGGCGATGTAGGCGAACGCTTCATCAATAAAACTCAGCCTTCACTTGAAGCGCAAGTGGCAAACCTCGCAGATGAAATTGCCTACAATAATCATGATGTGGATGACGGCCTTCGCTCAGGCTTGATTACGCTTGAACAGCTAGAGGAAGTCCCACTGTTTGCCGACCAGCTTGCGGCCGTTAGAGCAAAATATCCGCAAGTAACTGATAGGCGCTTAATACACGAAACAGTGCGCAGAATGATCAATGTGCTAGTGACAGACCTATGTAATACGAGCAGCCACAACATCCAGCAAGCAAACCCGCAAACTATTACAGAAGTACGCAATCTGCCACAGCTCATGGCATTCAGTGCTGAGTTATACGAACAGCAGCTCACCCTTAAGCGTTTTTTGCGTACCAAACTTTATCAGCATTACCGTGTTAACCGCATGAGCGCAAAAGCTAATCGCATTATCAAAGAACTGTTCAATACGTTTATAGAAGACATCAAACTTATGCCAGACGATTTTCAACAAAAAACGGTTGAAAATAAGCCCCGTGCCGTAGCTGACTATATTGCTGGCATGACTGATCGGTACGCCATCCGCGAGCATCAGCGTATTTATGCGGTTTCAGAGCGAGAGTTGTAGTCTATTTGTAACTGAATAATTGGGCAGACTAAATGTGAATGGGCTGCTTGTTTTATTTTTCAATTGCTTATGAGCCCAGTGATAGCAAGTAATATGGTAATTACTTGCTAAGTAGTTACCACCGAAACGAAATGTAAGTGCTCGCTCAACTGTTGTATATCTACAACAAAATGGCTAAATGTTACAAATTATTACAGAAACTGCAAAGTTTACTTGCAGGCAAACCACCCCTTTTGGCATACTCCATTTAGCTCTTCGTAAGAGGGGTTCGCGAATAGAAATTCGTCAGGTTCGCAAACTTAAAAAGTCAAATTTAGAGTGATGGATTTGGCGATATTAATTAGAAATATTTAGGAGACTTTTAAATGAATAAGAAACTAAGTTTAGCGGTTGCTGGTGCAGTATTAGCACTCGGCGCTTCTGCTGCAAACGCTGGTATCGTTATCCCGGCTGGTGACTGGACTGTGGATATCGGTGGTAACGTTAATGCTTACTACCAAAACAGTAACTATTCTGGCGCTCTAAGCGCATCTAATAGCAATGTAATTTCTACAGGTCTTTTGCCGTCAGCGCTTGGTATTGGTGCTAAGACTCGTCAAAACGATCTCGATATCGCATTTCAATTTACATTCTTCACAGGTGTAGATGCTGGTAGCAATAATAATGCTGGTTCAGGCGGTAACGTAGCCCCTGGTAGTCAAGGTGCATTGGGCGGTAATACACTAAACGTTCGACAAGCATTTTTGACCTTTGGTGATGCAAGCTGGGGTACTATCAAAGCAGGTCGCGATCTTGGTATCTACGCATCTGATGCTATTTTGTCAGACATGACATTGCTGGGCGTTGGTGGTGCTGCAGGCGGTGGTGGTAACTCAACACTTGGCCGCATTGGCTCAGGCTATATCTACGCTGACTGGGTTGGTCAAATTAGCTATACTTCACCAAACTGGAATGGCTTCAGCTTTGCTGTTGGTGTTCGTGAGCCATGGACCAACAAAACAAATGGTACATCTGACGACAACCGTAACAACATGGGTTATGAAGGTAAGGTTAGCTATGAATGGGCTGGCGATTACGCAGGTAAAGTATGGTCATCTGCAATTACTCAGAAATATGAGACCAACGGCGCAGGCGTTGCAGGAACAGGATACACAGCGCGTGGTATTGACGTAGGTGCAAAAATTGCGATTGCTGACTTCGGTTTAGTTGGTTATTACTATGATGGTAAAGGTCTGTCAGGTGGTGCTAATCTTTTGAATGGTCTCCCATTCTTGGGTGGTACAAATGCTGATGTGAATGGTGGCTATGTTCAAGGTACTTACAAAGTTCCTGGTGTAGGTACTAAGCTTGGCTTGTCATGGGGTGAGAGCAAGGTAGATGGAACAACAGCTGGTCAATCTGAGTATAAAGACGAATCATGGATTGTTGGCGCTTACCATCCACTTACCAAGAGCCTGAACTTGGTTGCTGAATACAGCGATCATAAAGTTGATGGTATTGGTAATGTAGCTGGCGCAGATGGCAAAATCAGAACTATGTCACTTGGTGCGATTCTGTTTTTCTAGAATTTAAATCATCTGGTTTAGTTTAGTATTAGCATCAGTAAACACGGCACTTTCGGGTGCCGTTTTTATTGCCAACAGTTAAGGAAAATGATGAAATATTTACTACTGACTCTTTTTTTACTCAATGGATGTGCTCAGTTGATAAAAGGTGAACTGCAGCCAGTAATAGTCAAGGATGCCAACCAAAAGATTATGATGACTAGTTGTGGTGGAGCGGTAGAGGATTGGGCGAGTTGCTATCACAAAGCTTCAAATACCTGCCATGACGGATATACAGTAATTGATAGAGTAGAAGATTCAAGAGGGATAAAACGTGATTTGACCTTTAAATGCAATTAGAAAGCTGACTCGGAATGATATGAGCACGTTGATATTAGGTGCTCATTTATCACAATTTAGGATGAGTCTATTCCTCAATCCCGAGCTCCTGAATTTTTCTCGTTAAAGTATTACGCCCCATCCCTAATTGCGTAGCAGCTTCGATACGACGTCCACCTGTATGGACTAAGGCTTTGCTGATGAGTATTTTTTCAAACTCTTTGGTGCGAGTTTCCAAGATTTCTTGTTCACCTCGGTTCAGTGCGTCCATTACTTCAGAGGCAAGTGCTTCTTGCCACGATGAGGCGCTGAGTGGTTTTGAGCCATCTTCTTTCAGCTCTGGCGGTAAATCTGCTACATCAATATTTTGACCCGGTGCCATGACGGTGAGCCAGTGGCATACGTTTTCGAGCTGACGCACATTGCCGCTCCAGCTCATGGTAGCAAGGTAACGCAGTGCGGCGGCTGAAGGTTGTTTGGTTTCTACGCCCAGTTCGTGAGCACTATGTTGCAGGAAGTGTTTGACCAGCAGTGGTACATCTTCACGTCGTTCGCGTAGTGGGGGTAGGCGTAAACGAATAACGTTAAGTCTGTGGAATAAGTCTTCACGGAATAGGCCGAGTTTTACGCGTTCTTCAAGGTCTTGGTGGGTGGCGGCGATAATGCGGACATTGACCTTAACAGGTTGATGTCCGCCCACTCGATAAAATTGGCCATCACATAACACACGCAAAAGGCGGGTTTGCAAATCGGATGGCATGTCACCGATTTCATCTAGAAATAGCGTGCCACCATCAGCCTGCTCGAAACGACCACGTCTTGCGGCTTGGGCGCCCGTAAAGGCACCACGCTCATGACCAAAAAGCTCAGACTCCAGCAAATCTTTAGGGATTGCTGCGGTGTTGATGGCGATAAAAGTTTTGTCGGCCCGTGGGCTGTGCCTATGCAAGGCGCTGGCAACGAGTTCTTTACCTGTACCAGATTCACCGTTGATTAACACAGTGGCATGCGAACGACTTAAACGGCCAATCGCTCGAAATACTTCTTGCATAGCTGGCGCCTGGCCGATGATTTCTGGCGTTTCTTCCGTATCTACGGTTTCAGTCGCCTGACGCATACTTTCCTCTACTGCGCGGCGGATGACATCAATGGCTTGATCAACATCAAAAGGTTTGGCCAAATATTCAAAAGCGCCACCTTGAAATGCGGCGACTGCGCTTTCCAAGTCTGAATAGGCCGTCATGATGATGACAGGGGTTTCTGGCAGGCGCTCTTTCAGCACTTGCAGGAAGTCTAATCCTGAGCCATTTGGCATGCGGATATCGCTTACTACCACTTGCGGCTCATCATGATTGAGCGCATTTAGCGCTTCTGGCACAGAGGCAAATGTCTTGAACTGCATATCTGTGCGAGCCAGTGCTTTTTCAAACACCCAGCGGATTGATTTGTCGTCGTCGATGATCCAGATTGATTTCATATTAAGCCTATTGTTTCAGTCTAATGTTGCAGTGTTAATTATTGCCTTACGATAAACCCTTTTAAGGCGGTTGTTTCGATGGGTAGCAGGATAGTAAAGTTGGTATTGCCTGGCTGGCTGATGCAGTCAATCATGCCATGATGCTGGGTGATAAATGTTTGTGCCAGAGTAAGCCCTAAGCCCGTACCGCCATCGCGTCCAGAAACTAACGGATAAAATATACGCTCACGAATATCGGCTGGTATGCCAGGGCCATTATCAATAATCTGTAGTTTGATGGCGACACGGTAACGTTTTTTCGCAAGTGTGACTTGCCGCTCAGCACGCGTACGCAATATCACTTCACCTTGGCCTTGCATGGCTTGTACGGCGTTACGAGCTATGTTCAGTACGGCTTGGATCAGTTTTTCACGGTCGCCAATCAACTCTGGCAGGCTGGTATCATAATCACGCCTTACCCTGATGCCCTTGGGCGACTCTGCAAGTAACAGGCTACGCACGCGTTCCAGCACTTCATGTACGTTGGTTGGTTCATATTTTGGTACGCGATGCGGCATAAGAAGTCTATCCATCAGCGACTGCAGGCGGTCAGCTTCTTTGATGATGACTTGCGTGTATTCGCGCAGATTGACTTGTGGTAGTTCATGTTCCAATAGTTGTGCTGCGCCACGTAAGCCACCAAGTGGGTTACGAATCTCGTGGGCAAGATTGCGCAGCAACTCAGCATTGGCCTGCTGCTGAATCAGCATGCGTTCTTCACGTGCAATACGTAGCTGCTGATCCATTTGCTGAAATTCTAATAAAAGACAGGTTGGTGCCAGATCAACAGGCGTCACAGTGCATGTGACAGCAATCGAGTTTTGGCGGCTGGTAGTGATTAAAAACTCATGCTCGCGAAACGGACTATTATTGGTAATCGCATTTTCAACGGCGGAGTGAAGAATCTCACAATCAGGAAATACCTGAGAGATATTGACGTCAGTAATCTGCTTGGCGCTGACGGCAAACAATATTTCAGCTGCTGGATTTGCGTACACAACTTTACGATCGGTATCTATCAAGATAACCGCGGTAGCAAGATGTTCTAGGCCTGCGAATGAAGAGGGAATTTTATAATCCATTAAGCTGGATAAGCAAAAGCTAGGCCAGAAGTTATGTTGTTACTGGATGGAATTGAGTTCTTTTTGCAGCAGTTTTATGTTTTGCTGATGAGTATTGATCTCATCTTGCTGGCGCTTCAGGTTGTCTTCAAACTGTGCGATTTTGGCAGGCTCTTTGATGTTATTTGCCCTTACAAACTCAGCATTTTTATTGTCTTGATCATAGCTTTTCTGCACGTCAGCAAGTGCTTTTTTTTCTGTATCCAACTCCGTTTGCAAAATGTCTTTGCGTTTATCATCCCGCTGGCTTTGGGTTTTCTTATCTATTCTGGGGAAGTTGCTCGGAGTAGCTGTTTTGGTGCCTCCACTACTCATGCTAGAAGAGGCGACGGGCGAGCTATCATCACGCATGATTAACTTACAATTTTTATAAGCTATTTTGTTCTTTGAATCAGCAAAGGCTGTTTGGCCTTTATCATCTACACAGCTATAAATGTCTGCATAGGCACTAGGTATACATATACATGCAGTGATCAATACTGATAAGGCTGACAATGATTTTTTCATGTACTTTAGTTTAGTTGAGAACCAATATTGAGGCAACGTGATTGCTGACTAGTTCTTTGAATAGCCGGGACTTGAATAGAGTATTGAAAATAAAAAAGGCGGGTTAACCCCGCCTTTTTTATTGCTGTTGCAAACTAGTTGGTAAGCTAATTAGCTACTTTAGCAGCTGTAGTACAAACCAAACTCAACTGGGTGAGGTGTTTGACGAAGTTTGGTGACTTCTTCCATCTTCAATGTGATGTAAGCATCAATCCAGTCTTCAGAGAACACACCGCCACGGGTCAAGAACTCGCGGTCTTTATCCAGATATTCCAACGCTTGCTCAAGTGAAGAACAAACGGTTGGGATCAATGCATCTTCTTCTGGGGGCAGATGGTACAAGTCTTTTGTTGCTGGTTCGCCTGGGTGAATCTTGTTTTGTACGCCATCAAGGCCAGCCATTAACAAGGCGCTGAATGCCAAGTATGGGTTAGCAATCGGGTCTGGGAAGCGCGCTTCAACGCGACGTGCTTTGTCAGAATGTACAAATGGGATACGGATAGCAGCAGAACGGTTTTTAGCAGAGTAAGCTAATTTAACAGGCGCTTCGTAGTGTGGAACTAAGCGTTTGTATGAGTTGGTACCTGGGTTGGTAATCGCGTTCAAAGCACGCGCATGTTTGATAATGCCGCCGATGTAGTACAGCGCGAAATCACTCAAACCAGCATAGCCGCTACCTGCAAACAGGTTTTTGCCATCTTTCCATACAGATTGGTGAACGTGCATACCAGAACCGTTATCACCAAACATAGGCTTAGGCATGAAAGTAGCCGTTTTGCCGTAAGCATGAGCTGTGTTCAGTACTACGTACTTAAGAATTTGTGTCCAGTCAGCGCGCTTGGTCAGTGTGCTGAATTGTGTACCGATTTCACATTGACCAGCAGTTGCAACTTCATGGTGATGCACTTCAACAGGCACGCCCATGGCTTCTAACGTCAAGCTCATTGCAGAGCGGATGTCTTGCAATGAATCGACTGGAGGCACTGGGAAATAACCGCCTTTGATACCTGGGCGATGGCCTGTATTGCCGCCTTCAAATTTATCAGCAGATGACCAAGCAGCTTCTTCTGAATTGATTTTTACACCACAGCCGCTCATGTCAACCGACCAGTTGATTGAATCAAATATGAAGAATTCTGGCTCAGGGCCAAAGTAGGCAGTGTCACCTAAGCCACTTGATTTTAAGTAAGCTTCAGCACGTTTTGCCAAGCTACGTGGGTCACGGTCATAACCTTTGCCGTCAGTTGGGTCAACCACGTCACAGGTTAAAATCAGGGTAGGTTCGTCCATGAATGGATCGATATTTGCAGTTTCTGCATCAGGCATCAGTTGCATGTCAGAGGCTTGAATGCCTTTCCAACCAGCAATAGATGAACCATCAAACGCATGGCCTTCGGTGAATTTGTCTTCATTAAACGCAGAAACAGGCACTGTTACATGTTGTTCTTTACCACGAGTATCGGTGAAACGGAAATCAACAAATTTAATGTCGTTTTCTTTTACCATTTTCATTACGTCGGCGACTGCCATTTGGTTCTCCTGAGTGCAGTTGGGTGGAAAAATATGTCATGTTTTACTAGCATTAAACATGCCATTCAAAAAAGCTGGATTTCTATTCTCACACAGTTATTTAGAAAAGAAAATATCATTCAATGCACAAATAAAGTGCATTGAATAAAGCATGCGCACTTAAATAGTGCGCCTGACTTAGCCTTAATGCAGGGGCTTGCAAATGTAGCTATACTCTAAGGTCATTCAGGCCATTTAATTAAGCTAGCTGCGTATTGCATGAATTAGTTTAACTTAAAAACAATCGTAATTCGGAGTCACCATGAAAACCTTAAGTAGCATTTTAGAAAAAGCCAAGCAACGGGCTGAAGAAAACAAATTACCTTACGCTGGCGCATTAACACCAAGTGAAGCGCAGGATGTATTGACGCTGACCTCTGCCGCAAAACTGGTCGATGTGCGCAGTCGTGCTGAGTTAGAGTTGGTAGGTAGAATCCCCACTGCGGTAGCTATTGAATGGTCATTTTACCCAGGCTGGCAAGCTAATCCAGACTTTGCAACGCACCTTGAAATGCAGGTGGATAAAGAATCACTTGTCATGTTCATCTGCCGCACTGGTGGACGCTCTCACAATGCTGCCGTGTTGGCCAATCAGCTAGGCTTTGCTGAAGCCTACAACGTACTTGAAGGTTTCGAGGGGGCTGCAGAACCCGAGACTAAGCAGCGCGGAAAAATTAATGGATGGAAAATTGCCGAGCTGCCGTGGACGCACGGTTAACGCTTCAAGTTTGATGATGCTAAAAAAATACGCAGTGATTGGTAATCCCATCGCACATAGCAAATCGCCACAAATACATCAGGCATTTGCTGAAAAGACGCATCTCAATATTGAATACACGCGAGTGTTATCTCCGCTAGATGGTTTTGATGCTACAGTTCAAGCACTGCTAGAGGACGGTTTTAAGGGGGCTAATGTCACCGTACCTTTCAAGCTTGAGGCTTTCCGAATCTCTCAGCATCTAACAGAACGTGCGCACGATGCTGGTGCAGTGAATACGCTGATTTTTAACCAAGATGGTATTGTTGGCGATAATACCGATGGTGTTGGCCTCGTCCGTGACATTGAGCAGAACCTGCACATTCCACTGGCTGGCAAGCGCGTGCTTTTGATTGGGGCGGGCGGTGCAGCTGAAGGGGTGCTACACCCCATACTCGAGCAAAAGCCGCAATTGCTCATTATTACCAACCGCACACTGGATAAAGCCTTGAGCATGATCAAAAAAGTCGTTGAGCAGGGTGAGTATCGTTATGTATCCGTCAATGCGCATGCATTCGATGATTTGGGCGAACAAGCATTTGATGTCATCGTCAACGCCACCTCTGCGGGTTTGAGTGATAGCCATCTCCCGCTACCTGAAAGCATTTTTGCCGAAGGCGCATTAGCTTACGACATGATGTATGGCCGTGAAACACCTTTTATGCAATTTGCGCGTTTACATGGTGCTAAAGTTGCAGATGGTCTGGGCATGCTGGTAGAGCAAGCGGCAGAAGCGTTTTACCAGTGGCACCAGATCAGGCCGAATACAGCATCTGTCATAGCTAGTTTCAGGGCATGACTTTCAAGCAGTTTTTATGGCGCAGTCTGCTCGCGCTGCTAGTCTGGGTTGTGTTGTATCAACTTTGGATATTTGTGCATATCTGCTGGTGGGTTAACCATGATCCTTCATCCAGCGCTTTCATGGAAACCCGTCTGGAAGTGATGCAGGAAGATAACCCTGATGTGGTGCTTAAACATCAATGGGTCGATTACAAGCGTATCTCCATCAACCTTAAGCGTGCAGTGATTGCTTCTGAAGATTCCAAATTTATCGAGCATGAAGGCTTTGATTGGGATGGCATGCAAAAAGCTTTCGATAAGAACATGAAAAAGGGCAAGATCGTCGCGGGCGGCTCTACTATCAGTCAGCAGTTAGCCAAGAATCTGTTCTTATCTAGCAAACGTACGCCTTGGCGCAAAGGACAAGAGGCAATTATTACGCTCATGCTTGAGCAAGCGATGACCAAGCAACGTATCTTTGAGATATACCTGAATGTGATCGAATGGGGCAATGGCTTATTCGGTGCTGACGCTGCGGCCAGGCATTATTTTCAGGTTAGTGCCAGCAACCTAAACGCCTATCAGGCCGCTAAACTTGCGGCCATGATCCCTAATCCAAGGTTTTACGATAAGCACCAAGGCGCACGTGGGCTAGCCAGAAAAACTGACATTATTCAGGCGCGGATGAATCAGGTAACTGTGCCGTAAATTAGCTATTTAAGTCAGCCACTCTCAGACTCAGTCACTAATGCAGCCAATTTTCGTGCAATAGGCGCTACAACAGCAATAGCTGGGAATGCAATTACCCATGCTGTTGCGAATGCATGCATCCAGTGATTAAAGAATGCAGGGTTCAACCCAGTCAGCAACGCAGTTAAAACGCCTGACATAATAAATGCCATAAGCATGGACATGAAAAACGCAAACGACAGATGCGCGTATTTTTTTGGTATTTTCATCGTACTATTTTCCAGCTAAATCGCTTAAAGCATCAGTTTAAGATATTTCCCAGTATAGCTATCTTCACTTGCAGCCACCTTTTCAGGCGTACCTTCTGCAATCACCATGCCGCCCCCATCTCCACCTTCTGGACCCATGTCAATTAGCCAATCAGCCGTTTTGATCACATCAAGATTATGCTCAATGATCACAATCGTGTTGCCATGGTCGCGCAACCTGTGTAATACATCTAACAGCAGCTGGATGTCAGCAAAGTGTAGGCCAGTGGTTGGTTCATCCAGGATATACAGCGTGCGGCCTGTATCGCGTTTCGAGAGCTCAAGCGCCAGCTTGACGCGCTGTGCCTCACCACCAGATAACGTCGTAGCAGACTGCCCGAGTGTGATGTAGCCCAAGCCAACATCTAGCAATGTTCTAAGTTTGCGTTGTACTACAGGCACAGCATTGAAAAACTCATGCGCTTGCTCTACCGTCATTTCGAGTACTTCGCGGATATTCTTGCCTTTGTACAAAATCTCTAATGTCTCGCGGTTGTAGCGGTGACCTTTACATACGTCGCATGGCACGTAAACATCTGGTAAGAAATGCATTTCAACACGGATGACGCCATCACCCTGGCAGGCCTCGCAGCGACCGCCTTTTACGTTGAATGAGTAGCGACCAGGGCCATAGCCACGAGCTCGAGATTCAGGCACGCCAGCGAACAGATCGCGAATCGGTGTGAATAGGCCAGTGTAAGTCGCGGGGTTTGACCGTGGCGTGCGGCCAATCGGGCTTTGATCGACATCTACAACTTTGTCGAAAAATGCTAAACCATCAATTTCTTCATGTGCCGCTGGTTCAGTTGAGCTACCGTATAAGTGCTTTGCCACTGCGCGGTAAAGTGTATCGTTAATCAGCGTGGATTTGCCCGAACCAGAGACGCCAGTCACACAAGTTAATAAACCCACAGGTATTTTGACGGAGACATCTTTCAGGTTATTGCCTGTGGCATGCGTCAAATTCAGCCAGCGTGCTGGGTCTGGGGCGGTGCGTTTTTTCTTGTACTGTATCTGTTTCTTGCCGCTCAGATACTGGCCTGTGAGTGAGTTCTCATTGGCTTGAATTTCCGCGGGAGTGCCCTCAGCCACAATTTGGCCGCCGTGCTCACCTGCACCTGGACCAATATCCACCACATAGTCGGCAGACATGATGGCATCTTGGTCATGCTCAACCACAATCACACTGTTACCGATGTCGCGCAGGCGCTTTAGGGTTTCAAGCAGGCGATCATTATCACGTTGATGCAGGCCGATGGAGGGTTCATCCAGCACATACATCACACCTGTTAAACCCGAGCCGATTTGCGACGCCAAGCGGATACGTTGTGCTTCGCCGCCAGAGAGTGTTTCGGCAGAGCGCGAAAGAGATAAATATTCAAGACCTACGTTAGTTAAGAACTTCAAACGATTGCTGATCTCTTTTACGATTTTGTCGGCAATTGCTAGCTTTGCGCCTGTCAGGGTCAATGTGTCGAAGAAAGTAAGTGCCTGCTTCAGCGGCACTTCGCATACTTCGTGAATATTTTTATCGCCAACTTTTACGTGCCTAGCTTCTGTGCGTAAGCGTGTGCCCGCGCAATCAGGGCAGGTTTGCGAGTTCAGGTATTTAGCCAGTTCTTCACGTACTGTAGTGGAGTCAGTCTCGTGGTAGCGGCGTTGCAGGTTATTTAATATGCCTTCAAAGGTATGGCTTTTCTGGAAGAAAGTGCCGCGCTCGTTCAGGTATTTAAATGCCACCGGCTCTTTGCCACTGCCATGCAACAGCATGTGCTGTGTATGTACAGGCAATGTTTCAAAAGCTGTATCGAGATCAAAGCGGTAATGTATAGCCAAGCTTTGCAGCATCTGGAAATAGAATTGGTTGCGTTTATCCCAGCCTTTAATTGCGCCAGCCGCTAAAGATAAATGTGGGAAAGCGACAACACGCTTAGGGTCAAAGAAACTGATTTGACCGAGACCATCACACTTTGGGCATGCGCCCATCGGGTTGTTGAATGAGAACAGGCGCGGCTCAAGTTCAGCCAGTGAGTAGTCGCACATTGGGCATGAGAACTTAGCTGAGAATAGGTGCTCTTTGCCAGTATCCATTTCTACTGCAATTGCCTTGCCTTCTGCTAGACGAAGGGCGGTCTCAAAAGATTCAGCGATACGCTGTTTCATATCAAGCTTGACCTTGATACGGTCAATCACAACATCCACACTATGTTTGGTCGTTTTCGCCAGCTTGGGTACAGCATCCATCTCATAGGTTTCGCCATCAACACGCACGCGCACAAAGCCTTGTGATTTCAGCTCTTCAAGCAGATCAACTTGTTCACCTTTACGGTTGCTGACTACAGGTGCCAGTATCATCAGCTTGGTGTCTTCTGGCAGCGCCAGCACACTATCAACCATCTGCGAAACGGTCTGTGCTTCTAGTTTGATATGGTGATCTGGGCACTCTGGGTCGCCAGCACGTGCATATAGCAAGCGCAGGTAATCGTGGATTTCAGTGACAGTGCCGACTGTAGAGCGCGGGTTATGCGAGGTAGACTTTTGCTCAATGGAGATGGCTGGAGACAAACCCTCAATCAAATCCACATCAGGTTTATCCATCCGTGCCAAAAACTGCCGCGCGTAGGCTGACAGCGACTCAACATAGCGCCGCTGGCCTTCTGCATACAAGGTATCAAATGCGAGTGAAGATTTCCCTGAACCAGAGAGCCCAGTGATGACAATCAATTTGTTGCGTGGCAAGTCCAGCGAAACATTTTTAAGATTGTGCGTGCGAGCACCGCGTATACGAATGTAGTCCATTACTATTAGCTGACGTTAAAAGTGGCAACCTGCTAATATACGCAATTTACTCGCTTCATTTCAAACTTTTTCCATGGAATCCACTGAAAGAATGTCCGCAGTCGAGCTGCGGGCTAGCATGAGCCTTGCGTCCATCTATGGATTGCGCATGCTCGGCATGTTTTTGATTCTGCCGATTTTCTCTATTTATGCTGAAACCCTGCCAGGTGGCAAGAACCATTTGATGATTGGTTTGGCGCTAGGCGCCTATGGTTTAACCCAGGCCATGTTTCAATTGCCGTTCGGGATGGCTTCAGACCGTTTTGGTCGCAAGCGTCTTATTTATATAGGTCTTGTTATCTTCGTGATCGGCAGTTTGATCGCAGGCTTTGCCGATAATATCTACATGGTGATTGTTGGCCGCGCTATTCAGGGTGCTGGCGCAGTTTCTGCGGCGGTTACCGCGCTGGTAGCTGATCTCACACGAGAAGAACATCGCACCAAAGCCATGGCCATGATAGGCGGCACTATTGGTATCACCTTTGCATTGTCACTTGTAATAGCCCCAGCATTGAACCAATGGATAGGCGTGCCAGGCATATTTCTACTGACTGGTGTGTTAGCAGCGTTGGCGATACTGGATGTTAAATTTCTGGTGCCTGATCCTGTCGTTAGCCGCTTTCACTCTGATAGTGAAGCCTCGCCATCCAAGCTGAAAGAAGTGCTGCGTAACCCGCAGCTGCTGCGCCTGAATTTCGGTATTTTTGCACTACATGCTGCACAAATGGCCATGTTTATTGTTGTGCCTTTTGCCATTAAGCAATCCAGCGGCATGAATGAGAACCAGCATTGGCAGGTCTATTTGCCAGTGGTGCTATTAGGCCTGGCATTGATGGTGCCCGCCATTATTTATGGCGAAAAGCGCGCGAAATTGAAGCAGGTATTTCTATCAGCAATCTCATTAATGTTGGTAGCACAGCTATTATTTGCCTCATCTATTACGCATTTCTGGGGCATCGTGATTTCATTGGCTGGTTACTTTATTGCATTCAATACGCTCGAAGCAATATTGCCATCTATCATTTCCAAAATCGCCCCTGCGGCCTCAAAAGGCACGGCGATTGGTGTTTACAACACATCACAGTCCCTCGGTGTATTTGTTGGCGGTGTAGTCGGTGGTTACTTATCCAGTTATCATGGCTTTTCATCGGTATTCATCTTCTGTAGCGTGTTGATGGTGATGTGGTTGATTTGTGCGGTTACCATGCAAGCGCCACCTGCGGTTAAAAGCAAGATGTATCATCTGGCTGAAATGACCGCTACACAGGGGCAGGAATTGTCTTTAAAATTAGCGGCAGTTACAGGTGTGCGCGAGGCTGTCATTCTTGCTGACGAAGGCGCAGTCATCCTTAAAGTAGATTTGCAGCAAGGGTTTGATGAAGAGAGCGTGTTACGCCTGATTGGCGCAGCTTGAGCATAGAAACATCATCGGAATTAATTGGGAGAGAACATGGCATCAGTCAATAAAGTAATTTTGGTCGGTAATTTGGGGCGTGACCCTGAAATGCGCTATATGCCATCAGGCGACGCGCTTGCTAATTTCAGCATTGCCACTACAGACAACTGGAAAGATAAAAACGGCCAAAAGCAAGAACGCACCGAATGGCATCGTATTTCCATGTTCGGCAAGCTTGCAGAGATTGCTGGCGAATATCTCAAAAAAGGTTCCTCAGTTTACGTTGAAGGCCGTCTACAAACTCGTAAATGGCAAGACAAAGAAGGCAATGAACGCCAGACCACAGAAGTGGTTGCAGATCGCATGCAAATGCTGGGTGGTAAAACTGGTAGTAATACTTATGAAGTGATGGATGAAGATCAATCTTATGCACCTAGCCAAGGCGCATCATCTGCGCCTCCAGCTAAACGCCCAGCGCCAGCAGCAACCTCTGCAAAACCAGCAGCGAGCGGATCAGGCTTTGACGATTTTGATGACGACATTCCGTTTTGACTCGTATCAAAATTAAACTGTAAGAATAAAAGGCCGCTTATGCGGCCTTTTTCTTTTATATGTCTGACCCAGATGCCGTTTAAAAATCAATAGGGTCTCAATTTAGTAGCTGGCTCTCTGATATCAGGCCTTGGTAGGGTATTTTTCCGATCAGGAAGTTTTTCGGCGGGAATCTCTGGAGGGATAATAACTGTATCCTTCTCAGTTGGCACTGGCTCAGGTGTTTTTACGCCATCAGAATCTGTTGAGCATGGCTTATTATCTATTCTTACCTTATCGCAGGGCATCATCGAATCATCTGGAGTCACGATTGCTCCCCACGATAAGATTGAGATGCTTGAACCAAGTGCAAGCATGATGCAAAGAATGCTATTCATAAGAATTTTATGCATGATTTTGCTCCCAATTATTCGGACTTAAGTAAATTCGCCTTGACCGAATTAACCAAATAGACTGATCAATTACGGGCCATTCGAAGACTAGCAATTTACTTTCTTCGTGTACCACCAATCACTAATCTAGGAAATGGGTTCCGAAGAGATTTATCGCAATAGCAAAACCGCTAAACAGGTAAATCAAACCTTGAACTGACGCAGAGACCAGCCATTGGCGAAAACTCGCAGACTGATCTTCTGACTTATCCAAATGGTGCAATATATAGATTGAATTTTGATCTTCGCTTGTCATCTCAAACTCCTAATCAATATCTACAGGGGTTCAAAATATCAAAGCAGCTTTCGTACAACTATCGGAAACAGGATGAATCTTGTGTCAGAAATATATATTCCATTTCCGTCAGCAGTTTCCTACATAAAATTAAGTAACTGCTGGTTTTTTAAGCCTCACGGTAGAAAAATTAAAGCCCAGGCCATCTCAAGTTTCTAACCAGTAAAATCCTAATGCGGGCACAGTCAAAAGCTCTTCCGTCAGATTAATATTGTCCCCTGAGTACAAATCTTTAACTGTGTCATAAGCTAAAAAGCCCTTTTTGCGAAGTTCGTGGATATTCAAATCTTGCGGATTAGCATCGAAATTGCAGATAACCAATACACGTGAATATTTGTTGATCAGGTCAAATCGTGAGAACACGAATAAATGCGGGTTATCTACCGCCAGTAGCTCACGATTGTTGTGGTCAGCAAACGCAGTCAGTTCCTTGCGTACGGCAATCATCTTTTTTAATGCACTAAAAATCAGATTCTCTGGGGTACCGGGTACTTTTCTAAGCTCGACCTTATTCCAGTTCATATTCGGTCTGTGTACCCAGCGGCTATCCGTTTTTTTGTATTCATCGGCAAGATAGGATTTGTCGTTGAGCACGCCAACAGCATCGCCATAATAAATAAGCGGAATGCCGCCAAATGCCAGTATTACGCTATGCAACAGGTCTATAGTTTTGATGCTGTTCTGGATAGCTTCTTTATCCCCACTTTCCAATGCGGATTCCAGACCAGATAAAGAGGCGAGCGAGCCTGCAATTCTGGCATCGCCCGTTTTTTTGTTAATGCCGAATGCCACGCCTCTCGCGATAGATGATTTGTGGTTATCGGTATAGTAATTGACGAGAAAATTGCGATGCGATTTGGGATCATATCCAGCAAGACGGATATCGTTATCATCAAAGCCGAGCCCGATATCGTCATGGCAGCGTATGTAATTGAGCCAGGTAGCGCGTTCCAGCTTCATCGGAATACTCTGTATGCCCAGATTCAGTAGCGCGGTCTTCTTGGTTGCTACTGCATCCCAGAGCAGAGCCATCAGTGTCGCGTTATAGGCGATCTCACATTCCTTGGCATTGATCGCGTCTTCACCAAAATATTTGATCACTTCCACTGGGGCGACGATGGCCTCAGCGATGAATAGCACCCCTGGGGCTGTAACCTGGCAGCAGTCTTTCATCAGTTGCAGTATCAAATGCGCTTCACGTTGGTTCTGGCAGGTACTGCCGATCTTTTTCCAGAGAAAGGCGACGGCATCAAGACGAATAATATCCGCGCCACGATTAGCCCAGAACAGAATAATGTCTAACATCTCGATGAAAACTTCCGGGTTCTTATAGTTAAGGTCCCACTGGAAATCATTGAAAACAGTCATCACCCATTTGCCCATTTTTTCATCCCAAGTGAAATTCCCAGGTGAGGTCTCAGGGAAGACTTCTGGCATGCTTTCTTCGTACATATCAGGAATCTCGCGGTCATCGAAGATATTGTAATAATCCTGATATTTCTGCTCACCCGCGCGCGCTTTTGTCGCCCACTCATGTTCGTTGGAAGTGTGGTTAACCACCACGTCCAGCACTAGCAACATCTCGCGCTTTTTCATGGTTTTGACCAGGTTCTCTAGGTCGGAAATGTTGCCGACTTCTGGGTTGATCTTCCTGAAATCCCTCACGGCATAGCCGCCATCACTTTTACCTTTGGGGCAATCGAGAATAGGCATGATGTGCAGCAGATTGATGCCTAGATCCTGCAGGTAATGCAGCTTGGTCTGCAGGCCATTGAGATCGCCTGCGAATTCCTTGCAATAAATGGCATAGCCAGCCCACTTCTGGTTGAGGAACCAGTCGTGGTCTTTTTCTCGTGCAAAATCCAGCTTTCTCAATTGCTGCGATCTGGCGATATAGGATTGTGTCAGTGTCTTTACCAGTTGATGTAGTTGTTGTTTGAAATCATCGCGCTGGCCATAGAGCTGGTGGAACAGCGAATAGATCGCGTAGAAATTCGCACCCAGACGGATGTAAAAATGCTGCAGGTTCTTGTCTTTTATCTCGGATTCTAACGCCGTCAGAATGTCATTCAGGCGTGAATGGGATACTTGCTCATACATCTCGATACTCCTTGTTACTACTTATTATTCGGGACTTGTATTCAGAGCCTATTTAAATTCAAGGCATAGTTAAACTCATCATCGTAGTGCTCTATGCCTTCCAGTATTCCCGCCGCGTAATGGGCTTGAGAGAAGTAGATTTGCTCCTGATTCTTCAGAATATCCAGTTCCGCACTATGGTTGCCGACGACGATAGCCAAGGTATCGCCCGCGAGCATTTCTATGTCATTGCCAGAGTCACCAGCGACTAGAAAGCTTTTCAACGGTAGATCCCACTTGTAGGCCAAATAGCGGATGGCATGACCTTTGGAAGCACGGATCGGCAATACATCAAGGAATTCCTCATGCGAATAAATCAGGTTGGCATGAAGTTTAAGGCTATGCAGATAATCGTAAATTTCACTGAGCGGTGGAATCTGCCCTGGTTTTGCGAAGTAACTCAACTTGAATTCACGCTGGGTATTATCTGGTTGCAAACGGATGTCAGGGAATCTCAAGAAGGCATCTGCCAGACTATCGCGCCGCCATAAATGGCGGATATGCGCCGACCAGCCGATATCGGGCACGAGCTTTTTGCCATAATAGATTTCAGCGCCTACTGAGGTAATCATTACATCTGGAATCTTTACCCTATGTTTATTAAGCACGTTCACTGTGCTCTCTATGGATCTGCCAGTAGCGACGCCAAATGCCACGTCTTTCTGGTGTTCTGCGATCCAGTCAGTGACTTTGTCTAGGGATACCTT
Organism: Methyloradius sp.; assembly: GCA_035460505.1. Taxonomy (GTDB): domain Bacteria; phylum Pseudomonadota; class Gammaproteobacteria; order Burkholderiales; family Methylophilaceae; genus Methyloradius. The sequence goes on from DATHWP010000006.1 coordinate 18,792, forward strand.
GTCGCCCAGCAAAGTGTTGTCGATATCGCTGATCAACGCCATCTGCGCCAGAGGGATGGAAGTTCTTTCGCTGTTGAGGATGCTGGCTTGTTGCCTGCGTAAACGCTTTTTATCCTTGTTCAGAACCCGACGGATTTCCTTCAGGTATTTTTTTACATGGGCAGGCCAGCTATAGTGGCGATAGACGCCGTTTACACCGTTTTTGGAAAATAAACGCCATTGTTTTTTGTCCTGTAATACCTGCAACAAGGCTTGTGCGATTTCGCCACTTTCCAGTGTGTTTGTGAGTACGCCATTACGGCAATTAGCCACAATATCTCTCGGGCCACCATCATCGGGAGCAACGATGGGCAAGCCACTGGCAGCCGCTTCTATCAAGGTTAGGCCAAAAGGTTCGGTAAATGCGGAATTGACGAATATGCCTTTTCGGCGAGCCACAAGGCGATAGAGTTCAGGCACATCTTCCTGCGGTATGTATTTGGGTAATGCGACTTTGCCCCAAAGATCGTACAGATCAATATCCAGTAGCACATCATTCATGACACTCTGCTGTGTCTCTTCCAGCTCGCGGATGTCATTTCGCACACCAGCAACAATCAGCAGATTAGCAACGACCTGCAATTGGGGACTGTTGCCATAGGCCTCAATCAAGCCTTTGAGGTTTTTTCGGGTTTCAGGTCGGCTGATGGCAAAGATCATCGGTTTCTCTGGCTCAGCGAGAAATTTATCAACAGCCTGCTGTGCACTAGAGGCAATCTTCTTGCGTCCTGGCGGCGAAAACCTGGAAGTATTGGTGCCTGGTGAGATCACGCTGAAACGGGTATCGGCAACGTTGGTATATTGGCCGTACTGCTCCTCTATTTCCTGGCGTGTGCTGGTAACAACCAAAGAGGCGTGCTCCAGTATGGATTCTTCAGTACTGATTCTTTGTTCAAAATTAAACTGCTTCTCGATAGCATGGAGTTTTCGACCGCTGGCGATCAGCCGCTCACGCTTTGCCCTGCCCAGTGAATGGCCGGTATGCACCAGCGGTATGCCGAGCAATAAAGATAACTGCTGGCCTACATAGCCAGCATCAGCATAATGGGTATGAATCAGGTCAGGCAGGCGGCCTTGTTGTTTAAGAAAGTGCAGGCATTTATCCACCGCTTGGTTCAGGTGTGGCCAGAGCAGTTCCTTGCGGATATAGCGCTTGGGACCGAAAGGCAGGCGTACGATGCGGGCGCCATTACCTAGTTCTTCCTCAGGTATTGCATAGTCTGCAGTCACCGCATCATCTTCAATCAAGCGGGTGAGCAAATCTACCTTTTCAACATCAGGGTGTTCGGCCAGGTGTTTCGCCAGCTCGACCACATAGGTGATCTGACCACCAGTATCAGCATCACGCCCCAATTCCAGATCCTTGCCGCGTATCAACCCATGCAAACTGATCATCAGTATGTAGATTGGGTGTTCTGATTTCGGCTGTTGTAATCTGGTCTCAGGCATCATCATAGCGACCATTCGTTGCTAAAACGCGTATAGAAATCGAGCGATTGCGGGGCAGCCCCGCGAATGCCACATATGGCTGAGGCGAACTGATTGGCACGCTGCAGGGTTAGCAGCATTTCCCAACCCGACAGTAAACCGAGAATGAACACTGCAGCAAAGGCATCGCCAGCCCCTACAGTATCAACCAGCGGCTGACCAATTTCTTCTGGGCCAGTGCTGAGTAGTTTCCTGTCTTCATCCAGCATCCAGCAACCTTCAGCACCGTTAGTGACGACCACTTTACTAATTTCAAATTGGTCAGCCAGAAGACGCGCTATTTGCGGCTTGTCTGCTCCCTGGAGCTTGAAGTACTGAGCAATCACATCAAGCTCTTCCTCATTCATCTTGAGGATATCGGTGCGTAACAGAGAGCGTTTGATAGTGTGCTTGTTGTACCAAGGCTTGCGTAAATTAATATCGAGAAAGCGTGGTGATTTGCCATCGCTGAGAAATTTATCTAGCGCCAGTCGGGACTCCATGCCGCGTTGTGCCAGCGTGCCGAAATAAGTCAGTTCTGGTTTCAGTGCCAGAGTGATCATGTGTGTAATGCCAGGGTGGATATGATCATAAGCTTGGTCAGGTAGTATTTCGTAACGATGATTACCGTTTTCCAGTATTACTTTCACCTGTCCTGTCGGATAGAACGGGCCATTTTGTACACCAGAGATATCCAACCCCAACCTGTTCATTTCCTGCATCAACTCATCGTGTAATGCATCATGACCTGTTCTGGTAATCAACACTGGGTGAAGTTTGAAAGCATTCAGGTGCCTGGTGACATTGAACGGTGCGCCACCCAGTATGGTCTGGTCAGGGAAAATATCTGCCAGTATCTCCCCAAACAAGGCGATAACCTTGCCTGACTGACTGTGACTTGTTACTTCGTTTTGCACCGATATGCCTCCTGGGTTTCATCATTTACTCAGCACAGAGATGCATGCTACAGACCATATATCAGGTTAGAAGCTTAAATATTGCTTCTAGATCCTGATATTTTTACTCTCAAGACTCATTACCTGTGGCACTGCCATGACTACGTAACCAGGCAATGATCTTCAGCAACTCATCAGGGGTGATGCCATTGGCTGGATCGGTTGGATCCATGAGGCCCTTACCCTTAGCGCCCATGCCGCCGTTAGTGCCATGCCAAACAGTCTCAAACATGCCTTTGTTGGTTGCATCTTTAGGGTAGCGGAAATCAGGGCCGGTAAGTGCTGGCCCTACTTGGCCGCCAGCATCAGCGCCATGGCACTGGGTGCATGAATAGAGTTGGAATGTCTTCTTGCCCTGCTTAATCGCATCATCATTACCTACATAAGGGTTCTTGCCGGTCTTCAGGAATTCCTTGGCAGCTGGGGTATCAAATAGCTCGGGTTTGATCTCCAATGGCGAACCATCCTGTGTAGTGACAAACTTGATCATTTCACCACCTGCAGCGGCGGCACCTTCTTTCTTGCAGGCCATCAATCCAAGCACTGCAAACAATGCAATCATAGTCACGCTTAATGTCTTTTTCATTTTTTCCATTCTCCATCAAGTTTAAAAAAATCGAACAATGCTTAAACCTAGTTCTTGATTGATATCTGCAGCTTTTGTATTTCACTCCAAGATATCAGTGTGCCAACCAAGATCACAGCAAAACCTAGTCCGGCAGATCCCAATATCGCCATTGTTAATATAGCAATAGCACCACGCCGTTTTAAGCCAAATACGTTAACGACTCCGCGATACACCAGAAAACCAGACAGCAATACGCCAAGCCCATGGAGCAATAAATTAATGGTTGCATTGGGGATTAAATAAACAAAAGAAAGTACCCATAGCGGAATTGCTGCAACTGTAATCACTAATAACGCATCCCTGAAGCTAGGTGTTAGATTGACCATAGCGGCTAGATTCTGTGTGATCCATGCCATTACAAGAACTGCAGCGAGCTGAAAGGTAAATACCTCAATTCCAGTAATCAGCAATCGATTGCCCGGCAAAATATCCATGAATAGTTTTGGATAATCATGCAGAACGAAATACATCATCAACGGCGGAATAATTGCTAACGGCACTACATACATCAAGAGTAAGTCCTTGATGTCTGGAAGTTTCGATTTAGCCGAATGCCCTTGGTTGGCCTGTATTACGTAGGCAAATAATTCAATCGGATTCATGAGGAACTCCTGTCACAACAAAATACAGCCTGCTGATCTAGATGAAGAGGTCGCAGGCTGTAAATCATCACTCAGCAGCCACTTTCAAAGAAGTCACATCTACACTTTTTACACCTTTGATTTTTGCTGCCAACGCTTTTGCGTGGTCAATCGCATCCTGTGATTTCAGGCTGCCACTTAAAGTCACCACACCATGGCTGGTTTCAACACTGATGTCGAAACCCTTGGTGACGCTATCTGCCAAAAGCTCGGATTTAACCTTGGTAGTAATCCAGCTATCGGAGGCAACACGCTTGGTTTTCTGTGTAGCTTCTGACGCTGTATCTGATGCGTCAGCAATCACGATAGCAGCACTGTTATTATCAGCGGCATAAACGGCCGGAACTTGCATGTAGCCTATAAAAGCAACAGCACTTACTAGCAGCATCTCAGACTTTTTCATTTCAATCTCCTTAGAGTCTTAATATAAATTTAAGTATGAATTTGAGTTTCCAGTAGCAATTTTTATTGCACGGAAACGTGATTCCATTATGGTTTTCTGAGCATAAATTTCTAGCGGCTCAGTCTGATATGGCTGTAGGAAATGTCCTAACTCTGAAGCTATTTAATATCTATATAACTCCATTTTTTGTAGGAATTACACCGATACACTGACCAAAAAAACAGTATTAGGCTGATATTTCATTTCTAAATACTGGAGAGAAAAGTGATGGCCACCTATACCTCTGTTCGAGATTTTCTAAACGCGGGGAGGCATCATGCTAGATGAATTCCTGCAGTACCAGATACAGCAAAAGATTAAGGATTTTCCAGTATCCGTACATTGGGGTGGTCATAGCATTACTCCACAAACCACCAGCAAAGTCGCCATTAAGGTAAGAAACCCCAGGGCATTGATGACCTTGGCAAACCCAACGCTGGGCGGGCTTGCACGAGCTTATGTTGAAGAGTGGGTGGATTTTGAAGGTAGTGCGCAGGACATCATGTCGCTTGGCCAAGCCTATTGCAATATAGATGCGGGTAAAGATACTCAGCCCAGCGATACATGGATGTGGTGGCGCCACACTCGTAATCGTGATCGCAAAAACATCAGTTACCACTACGATGTCTCTAATGATTTCTACAATCTATGGCTGGATGAGGCCAAGGTCTATTCATGCGCCTACTATGAAAATGGCACAGAACACATCGACCAGGCGCAAGCTAAAAAGCTGGATCATATTTGCCGCAAGCTGATGCTGAAACCAGGCGAACGTTTCCTCGACATAGGTTGTGGCTGGGGAGCATTGATGCTGAAGGCAGCTGAAGACTATGGTGTAGAGGCATGGGGCATCACACTCTCGCAAAACCAGTATGACTATGTTGTTGAGCAGATTGCCAAACGAGGGTTAGGTGGCCGCGCACATGTGCAACTGATGGACTACCGCGATCTCCCCGCCGATTTGCCGTTCGACAAGATTGCCAGTGTCGGCATGTTTGAGCATGTAGGAAAACGCAATCTGCGTGAGTATTTTGACAAGATCTATAGCCTGCTAAAACCCGATGGTTTGGTAATGAACCACGGAATTACCTTCGTTGAGTTGAATAGTGGCGGGCTTGGTAGCGGCATCTCCGACTTCATCGAAGATTATGTGTTCCCGGGCGGCGAGCTTACGCATATTTCCACGGTTACTGAAGAGTTATCCGCATCAGGGCTAGAGCCCCTAGATATGGAAAATATGCGCATACATTACGGCAAAACGCTGTGGGAATGGGTGAAGCGCCTAGAAGCGAACAAGGTAGAAGCCATCAGGTTGATTGGTGAGAAAAACTACAGAATATGGCGTATCTATATGGCTGGTTCAGCGTTTTCATTTGACCATAACTGGCTTGCACTGTTTCAGGTGGTGGCTGGAAAACCGAAAGAAAATGGCAGTCTGGCTTACCCGTTTAATCGCAAACATATCTACCAGTAAATGCATGGAGAACAAATATGACTAGCTCAGATACTAATTCACGCGAGCTTGAACTGATCCGCATCATTGATACCTCACGAGAGAAATTATTCAGGGCTTGGACTGAGCCAGAGCTGATTAAGCAATGGTTTTCTCCTGCGCCTTGGACAGTGACTAAAGCCGAAACTGATATAAGAATTGGAGGTTGTAGCCTGATTGTCATGCGTAGTCCAGAAGGCGATGAATTCCCCAACCGTGGGGTTTATCTGGATGTGGTGAAGAATGAACGTATCGTATTCACTGATGCCTATACCGAAGCCTGGCAGCCTTCACTCAAGCCTTTCATGACAGGCATCATCAGCTTTGAGGCGCTGGGCGAAAAGACCAAATATACCGCCCGCGTGTTGCACTGGAGTGTGGTTGACCGTGAAATGCACGAAACAATGGGCTTTCACGAGGGCTGGGGTCTGGCCACTAACCAGTTGGAAGCGCTGGTTAGCCGACTCTGAGTTTATGGTTCATCCAGTAGCAGCATGAGTAACGACTCATGCTGCTATTAATCTCACCGAGCCATCATTAATCACTTCTTCTAACCCGAGTTTTTTCTGGGAGTCATAGATGAATATCTGGCTGCAAAACAATTCCTTTCTAAGTATCCCTGCTTATCAATGGTTAGTGGCGCTAGTAATCGCGCTGCTTACCTTCTTTGCTATGCATGCGCTTTGGCAAGTGTTGCTGAAAAAGCTGACTGCGATGGTACAAAAAACTACCTCTTCTTTAGATGATATTTTTGTTGAGGTATTGGGCAGCACGCAGAAACTGACGCTGACATTATTCGCAATCTTGATCGGCATGCATTTTCTTGAGTTACCTGCAAAATGGGAAAGTCGTCTCGACCATATCTCCTTCATCATCATTGGTGTCCAGATTGCGATTTGGCTGAGTAAAGGCATCACTGTCTGGTCACGATTACAGTTGACTGAGAAAGATGGGCCAGTGCCAAACCCAGTGATTACGGCCATGCTCAGTTGGGTATTCAAAGCCGTTATCTGGTCAATTATTTTTCTGACCATATTGGCTAATGTTGGCGTCAATATCACCGCTTTTGTTGCCAGCTTGGGCGTGGGTGGTGTGGCGGTAGCACTGGCTGTGCAAAGCATATTAAGCGATCTGTTCGCCTCGCTTGCGATAGGTCTGGATAAGCCATTTGTAATTGGAGATTTTGTTGTGTTTGGAGAGGTTGCTGGCAGTATTGAACGTGTTGGTTTGAAAACTACACATATTCGCAGTATCAGTGGCGAGCAGATCGTCTGCAGCAATACCGAACTGTTGAAGAATACAATCCACAACTACAAACGGATGTCAGAGCGGCGGGTGGTCTTCAGCTTCGGTATCACCTACGATACTCCGCCAGCTACCATTGCCCAGATTCCTGATGTAGTCAAAAAAGCTATAGAACAATTAAGCGATACGCGCTTTGATCGGGCGCATTTTAAAGAATTCGGCGCCAATGCTCTTAATTTCGAGGTGGTTTACTTCATCACTTCTAGCGACTTTAACCTCTATATGGACATACAGCAGTCAGTTAATTTGTACCTGATGGATGAGTTCCAAGAAAGAGATGTTAAATTCGCTCTGCCATCCATGACACTGAGCATGCCGAATGCAGAAGCTCTGTTCAAAGTGCAGAGTCAACCTGATGTTGAATTAAAGTAAGGTCAATTTAGCATAATGGACGCTTAATCTTTCCATATAAGAAACTCAAATAAAAAGGCCGCTAATGCGGCCTTTTTATTTGGTCTATCACTGATCTGGCGATACTTAATTATTCCTTAACTGCTTCTACTGGTATGGTCAGAGTGACTTCATCACTCACGTAAGGCACGTATTTGCCCATGTTGAAGTCGGTACGCTTGATCTTGGTGGTTGCTGTTGCGCCGCAGGCATCTTTTTTCAGCATTGGGTGTGGCATGCAGAAGAAGGATTGCAATGTTAGGGTCACTGGCTTGGTGACACCTTTTACAGTCAGATCGCCATCAACAGAGGCTACCTTGTCACCATCAAATTTCACGCTGGTAGATTTGAATGTAATGGTTGGATACTTGGCCGTGTTGAAGAAATCTTCATCTTGCAGGTGGGTGTTGAACAGTGGGAATCCGCTATCAACGGTGGTAGCGTCAATCACTACATCAACGCTGCCAGTCTTGGTGGCACGGTCTATGGTGATCTTGCCTGTGGCTTTGTCGAAGCGGCTCAGCTGCGTGGAGTAGCCGAAATGGCTGTATTCAAAGCGTGGCATGCTGTGGGTGCTGTCGATGTTGTAGGTTTCTGGTGCAGCAAACGATGTTGCTGATGATAGTAAGGTTGCAACAACAGTGGCTAAAGCTAGTTTTTTCATGGTGGTTCTCCTTAGGGTTAAAGCAATGGTTAAAACTCTGGGTTAAAAAAATTCCTGCACTTATTTTTTCGCCGCAGCGGGGGCTACAGTGATATGAAACTTGATCTGGATCTGGTTGGCGATGGTGCTTTCATCCGCCCATTCGCCTTCACCTATGGCATAGTCCGTGCGCTTGATATTGAAAGCGCCATCAAATACCGCATTCGCAGCATCTGGTTTAAAAGTGAATGGCGCTGTGACTGGTAAAGTTTTGCCCTTGATCGTGAGTTTGCCTTGCACTTCAAAACGGTTGGCACCCAGCGATTTAACGCTGGTGGAGACAAAGCTGGCTTTGGGGAAGGCTTTGGCGTTGAACCAGACTTTGCCGACCACTTCGTCATCGCCTTCGCTAGAGCCAGTATCGATACTGGCAACATCTATATCAAATTTGGCCTGCGCCTGTTCTGGCTTCGCCGAATCGAAATCAATCTGGGCTGTAAACTTCTTGAATTTTCCATCCAGCGGCACGCTCATTTGCTTGTAACCAAAGCTGATGGTACTTTTGTCGGCAAGTACCTGGTTGAATTCTGCGGCTTGGGCATAACTGGCGCTGACAAACAGACTGATCAGAGTTAAGTATTTAAGATAAGACGTTTTCATTATTTTTCTCCTGCATGGTTGGATAACATGCGACGCAGGATCATATCCTTGTCGATGAAATGATGTTTGAACGCGGCCAGCACATGCACTGCTACCAGTGCCAGTAAGCTGAAATTCAAGGTTTTGTGCACAATGGCGAGTAAGTTACCGAGCTCTTTATCCTTGCCCAACAGATCAGGGATAGGCAGCACGCCAAACCAGACAGTTTGAAAGCCTTTGGCCGAGCTCATGAGCCAGCCAGATAATGGGATGGCAACCATCAACATATAGAGCAGACCGTGAGCAACATGGGTGGCCAGTTTCTGCCAGCGGGCAATACTGTCTGGCAGGGCAGGCGGACTGTGCCGCAAGCGCCAGTAAATACGCACGACAATAAACAGGAATACGGTAACGCCTATCCATTTATGCCAGCTGAAAAGTTTGAGCTTAGTTGGTGAAAATGGCAGGTCGTGCATGTAAATACCCAGTGGGAATGCAATAAAAATCAGCAACGCAATCCACCAGTGCAATCCGATGGCGAGCAGGGTGTACTGTTTTGGCGCCGTCTTCATGCTGCATCTTTCTGGTTTGGTAACTGGATTGATAAAAGGTGCTCTGGTATAACATGACCAAGTTTTTTTGCCTTGGTGCCCAAGTAGCGCAAATTATGTGGCGTCAGGCCAGTAATGAGTGGAATGCGCTCACTGATTTCTATCCCCAGACTTTGCAATGCTTCTACCTTAGCTGGATTATTGGTCATCAGACGTAGCTGCGATATCTGAAAATGCGCGAGCAGGTCTTTACACAAGCTGTAATCGCGCAAGTCTGCAGCAAAACCCAAAGCTTGGTTAGCGCCTACCGTATCTGCGCCTTCGTCCTGTAAGTGATAGGCGTGAATCTTGTTCAGTAGGCCAATGCCACGGCCTTCCTGACGTAGATAAAGAATCATGCCGCGACCTTGTTTAGCAATCATCTGCATGGCTTTTTCCAGTTGTGCGCCACAGTCGCAACGCTGGCTGAAGAGAGCATCCCCCGTCAGGCATTCGGAATGCACGCGAGCCAGTATTGGGCTATCGTTTGCCGAATCACCGTTTGATAGCTCGCCCAAGGTCAGCACCAGATGTTCTTTGCCCGTCGCATGTTCAAGAAATGCATGCAGGGTGAAATTAGCCCACTGGGTGGGTAACTGGCAGGCATCAATAAATTCCAGTCTATCCACTGGGTCATTTTGCGCTGCTGTGTTTAGTCTTATTTTTTCTAGTAATTGCATGGCTAACCTTCTGCATTTCACATATTCAAATAATTGCTATTCTGTTTTATCAGGTATATACAGTATCCGTGGTCAGATAACTAAATAAAAACGGAAAATTTAGTACTATATATTCAAAATATTTGAAGTTGAGTTTTTCTGCGGCTAATGCTTCAAATTTTTCCTTCAGCTCTAAGTTTTTTGCCTATTTCCTGAATGCCTTCCTCCCCTATTTTTAGCGCCTCATCGCTGGTGTGAACCGAATAGTGGCCAGTAATTAAGGGGTGTGGATGCCTGACTGCTGAGCCAAGCATAAAGTTAACTTCGCCATGCGCTTGTATGGTCAATGACGCAGACCCTGTATCAAATATAGAGATTTCATTTGATAGTGTTTCACCCGAAACGCTAATGCTACCTTCGTTTATCGCTATCCAGAGTACATCGTGGTTGGCGGGTGGATCAAAAGTCCAGAGCTCACCATCACCAAGACGAACATGCAAATAAGTAATTGGTGATATTTGTGGCAAAGGACTAATGGCACCTTGGTATTCGCCAATAATGACTCTCGCTGACCCAACCTTTGGTATCTCGTGTGGCTCAATGTAGAGGCTCTCAGGCGCAGTATTTTCAAGCAATGCTGGCAGCGCTAACCATAGCTGGTAGCCCTCTAGGCGTGTTCCAGGGTGGGCTACTGGTGATGTAGTGTGCCACACACCACCACCCGCCTGCATCCACTCAACTGTGCCTGCCGTCAACAGACCAGCTTTGCCCGTTGAATCCTCATATTCGATATTACCTTCAAAAATAACGGTCACCGTCACGATGCCAGAGTGTGGATGGTAGCCGAACAAATTACTGCGGCTGGCATCCATATTAAAGCTATCCAAAAACACAAATGGCTTGATGAGTTCGCCTAAATCTCCAGGGCTGACCAATCTGGTTATCGGCCCATGACTACGCCCACGTGTGCGATGAATAATCTTGTGTTCAGGCAATATGGCTGTTTTTTTAGAAAGACTTAGCATTGCTATCACTCCATAATCACGGCCATACTTTGATAGAGCCGTTTTTAATTAAATGTAAATATGATTGAAAATAATGCGATGCTCAAGCGATGTGCTTGATAGCTTCATCTAATTGAATTTCAGCCGATAACAGGGCACCTTTTACCGCATCTTCACCCATCGCAACACCTTCAGCCCGAACGATAGAAACGTCATGCAAGCCAATAAACCCTAGTACAGCTTTAAGGTAAGTTTCCTGGTGATCCATTGCCTGCATCGGCCCAGCGCTATAAATACCACCACGAGAAGACACGATGATGACTTTTTTACCAGCAGGCAGCAGACTCTCTGGCCCTGACGCACCATATGTAAATGTACGACCAGCACGGGCAATGTGATCGATCCATGCTTTTAATGAGGATGGGATGCCGAAATTCCACATGGGCGCACCAATCACAATGACATCCGCTGCGAATAGCTCATCGATGACTTCATCAGATAGCTTTAACGCTGCATTTAAAGCATCATTTCGCTGGTCAGGTGGCGTAAAAAAAGCCCCTACAGTAATGCCATTCAAATGGGGCAATGGCGATGTGCCCAAGTCTCTAGTAACAATATGGGTGTCTAGCTGGTTTGCTTTAAGCTCGGCCAGAATTTTTGCCGTCAGTTTACGTGATACGGAATGATCGCCAAGTGGGCTGCTATCAACGAGCAGGACAGAATGTGACATCTTATTTCCTTTAATAGTATATAAAAGTAACTAGATACTATATAGTTACTTAATTGAAAACAAGAAGGCACTTTTTGTTTAGTCGGTTACTTAAAGGTAAGTTATGAAAAGCGAACAAAACACCATGATTGAAGAACCAATCGAAGATCACAGCGCATGCCCAGTGCAGGACTTATTGTCGAGACTGGGTGACAAATGGAGCATGCTGGTTATCGTAACCTTGGCAAAAGCAGACAATCATTGCTTGCGATTTTCTGAATTACAACGCGGAGTAAACGGTATTTCGCAAAGAATGCTCTCAACCACTTTGAAAAATTTTGAGCGGGATGGCATTGTAAGTCGCCGTCTTTACCCTGAAGTACCGCCGCGGGTGGAATACACCCTGACAGACCGAGGCCGAGGCTTTCTAGTGCCAGTAGAAGCGTTAGTCAATTGGATGATCAGTGAATGGCCAGATATAGAAGTGTCTCGGCAAAGCTACGACAGTAAAAATCAAAAGTCAGAATCTACGGATTGATTTTTGGTTCCCCTGAAATGGCGAGTGCACATTGTTATAGAGAGCGCCCTATAGCCTTTGGTGTAGGAGGCATTTCTATAAAAAATAATCTGATGAAGCATTGAGATTGCAATGCTAAGAAATCCTTGGCACGTTATTATTCAACAAGTCAGTTAAGACTTAATAAACCAGTTGTATTTAATGGTGATTAAACTCAAAAAGAATTTTGCAGTGAGTGTTGGCTTTTGAATCTATGCAGTAACTCAATTTTAAAGGGGTGGTTATGGATGATATTTTATTGAACGGCTATGTGTATGGCGCTGCTGTTGTATTCGTTTTGGTACTTATTACATTTTTTTTACGGCGTGTCGTTGCAACTAATGAAGTGCATATTGTGCAGTCGAGCAAGAAATCAGTTTCTTATGGCAATGGCTTGGCGGCGGGCAATACTTATTATGAATTTCCTTCCTGGCTTCCGATTATTGGTGTGCTGGTATCTAAATACCCAGTGTCTGTTTTTACAGAGGAGCTGACAGATTACGAGGCTTATGACCAGGGGCGGTTGCCGTTTGTGTTGGACGTGAAAGCATTTTTCCGTATCAGTGATAGCAATACTGCGGCGCAACGTGTTTCATCATTCAGTGAAATGCGTGGCCAATTAAACGATATTCTCAAGGGATGTATACGTAGCATATTAGCTACCAACGATATTGAATCCATCATGCAGGACCGTGCCAAATTCGGTGATGCCTTCACCAAGGAAGTGGACGACAACTTAAGGTCATGGGGAGTTAGCACGGTGAAAAGTGTTGAGTTGATGGATATTCGCGATGCTCAGGGCTCTACTGTCATCAAAAACATCATGGAGAAAAAGAAGTCCATGATTGAGATGGAAAGCCGTATTGAAGTCGCTAAAAACCTTAAACTGGCTGAAATCTCGGAAATTGAAGCCAAGCGTGAAACCGATGTGAAGAAGCAAGATGCGCTGCAACAGGTGGGATTACGCACCGCAGAAAAAGACCGTGAAGTTGGTATCGCGCAGGAACAATCCACACAATCGATTACAGACCAGAAGAAGGTCACTGCCTCGAAAGAGATGGAGGTCAAGCAAGTGACTGAGGTAGCTCAGGCTGAGATCGATAAGAAAGTACAGATTGTGAATGCAGAAAAAGCACGGGATACCAACGTGATTAATGCAGAAGCTGCCAAGACCACCAAGCTAATTGATGCTGAAGCTGAAAAAGAGTCTGTGCGCCTTAAGGCTGATGGTGAAAAGGCTTCAACTGTGCTAATTGCCGATGGTAAATACCAAGCGAAGAAGTTTGAGGCTGAAGGTATTGAAGCCGAAGGTCTTGCCCGGGCAGTGGCTGAAAAAGAACTCCAATTGGCACCAGTCGCTGCCCAAATTGAACTGGCCAACAAGATTGGTGAGAACCAGAATTATCAGCAATATCTGACAACTCTGAAACAGTTCGATGCCATGATAGCGGTGGGTATAGAGCAGGCAAAGGCTCTTGAAAAAGCTGATATTAAAGTCATTGCTAATGCTGGTTCAGTTAATTCAGGCATGAATAAGGTGCTTGATCTATTTAGCTCACAGGGCGGTACCAGCATAGGTTCTATGCTTGAAGCATTTGCTAATACCGATACAGGTAAGAGCCTGCTTGATAAGCTCACTGGAGATACTGGCAAAGCTAAAAAATAGATTAGTAGCTGTTACTCCATAATAAAAAAGCCAGTTAGCGGTGGCTTTTTTATTATGGAGCAGTAAAAATTATTATGGCTTTCTCATCAACTTTGCACTTTGCAAAACCTTGCCCGATTTATCATCAATCACGGCACAATTAACAATCAAACTGGTAGCTGAAATCTTCACTAGCTTTTTATCTTCTGCTTGAAGAATTTCTTCTTCTGATTGCAGTTCATAAGGGCTTGCACCCTCAATCCAAGTGACGTTATACATATGCCATATCGGGCTATAGGCGGCGTCTGTATTTGCCCAGCCAATCGGGGATGGCGCGGAAGGTAAAATTTTGGCTTGCTTGAAATTGGTCACGGCATAAATGCGTTCAACGGCGTTATGGGTACTAGGCATTCTGCCTGCCGCTGGCAGGACTTCGTTGAATCTTGGTACATAATTCACGCCCATCTCTTTAGCAACTACCTGATCATTCACATCGGTGGTGATGTAATGGATTAGATGCTTGTCTACCCAGCCAGGGAATACCGGTAGTGCTACATAACCAGTCTTGCTGGATGGCTCTATGTTTACTGTTTTGCAAGAAACTAGCATTAAGCAGATGATGCCAAGTAAGCCAATATTTAGTTGTAAACCTAGGTGTCTTGTGATTTTCATTTAAATCTTTCTAATTATTCAGTTAGTGTCATTACACGACTGCATGATTAATCTATCGCAGTTGGTCTGATCTTATTTTCTGGTTGTATATCTTCAGCAATGCCCACCACCACGGGCTTTCTGCCTATCAGACTCGTTAGCAGGTTAAGCTTTGGTGCATTGTAGCCTTGCATCAATTCAACGTGTCCAAATGATAATGGTGTTAGTTGTAGCAGGTCTAGAATGTTGCTACTGAGCCTGACCATCCATATTGGTACTTCCCATACATATGCTTTGTAACTTGTGTATTCACGTCTTAATCTGGCTAGATACTCGCGCATGCTGATGACATCGTTGCCACCTAATTCGATTTCCCTGGATGGCAGTTGCTGCATGAAACTAAGCCTGGCAATAGCATCACCCAAGTCGGTGACTTTGAGTGGGGCGATCACACCATTGGTTTTCATCACGGCATGGATTGGTGATCTAGCGACACGCCTTATCCACTGGGCTCCGAATCCACTTTCGCCATCAAGTAGGGATGGCCGTACTATCGCCAAGTCTGCCCCGCTAGCCAATAAAGCTTGCTCGCCAGTTAGCTTTGATCGAATGAAGCGGCTTTTTGCTTTTACCGATAAACCTAATGCCGAGATGTGGATCAAGCGTATTCCTTGACTTTTGCAGGCGGCAGCCAGCGCCATAGGAGCTTGTCTGTGCACTGCGTCATAAGTCTCTTTCCAGCGTTCGCGCAGAATTCCAACCGAATTCACGACTACATCGAAGCCAGCGACCATTTTTATCCAGTCTGCTGGGTTGGTCATCTCTTGCATTTTCACACTTACGTAAGTCGGAGAAGATGGGTCTGCCTTACGGCTACTAATTATAATTTCTGCGCCCTGATTCAGTAGTGAGACAACAATATGCCTGCCGATGAATCCTCGACCCCCTAATACCAGTACACGCATATGGCCACCCTTTCGTTACGTATATTTCTTAAATTCTGTAATTTCTGTATTGACAGAAATATATGACATGAAAGATAATTCGTCAAGCAGATTAATTAAGCAGGAGATTTGAAAATGGAAAATGAATCGACAGAACAAATTGCACTTAGTGACCTTGGCAGACAATTTGTCTTGCATTGGGGCGAAATGGGCGCGCAATGGGGGATTAATCGTACTGTTTCTCAGATACATGCGCTGCTTTACTACACAGGCAAGCCATTGAATGCCGAGCAAATTGCCAGCGCCTTAATGGTGGCGCGCTCGAACGTAAGCAATAGCTTGAAAGAGTTACAAAACTGGAACCTAGTACATATCACCCACGTTATGGGAGATAGGCGCGATTATTTCGAGACTTCATTGGATATCTGGCAATTATTTAGTACGGTGATTATCGAGCGTAAGGCGCGTGAGTTTGACCCGACTGTAAATTTCCTAAAAAAATTCGCGGCAGAAAGCAAATTTTCTGCAGAAGAGAAAGATGCCAAAAAACGGGTGGAAGATATTTTGACGCTAATGGAGACGTTATCAATTTGGGGCGACGAAATGATTAGGTTAAAACCAGAAACACTCACCAAAATCATGAAGTATGGTGCAAAGATTCAGAACTTGATCAGGAGCAAGAAATGACCATTCAGATTACTTATCCGTTAACGATTTTCTATGATGCCTCTTGCCCACTCTGTTCTGCGGAAATGCATACTATCAAAGAAACTGATTTTGATGACAATCTCATCCTTGTGGATTGCTCTGCCATTGAGTTCAGTGAGCCAGCAAGTTGCCCTACAAGCAAAGAGGCGATGATGGAGCGTATTCATGCACAAGATGCAACAGGGCTATGGATAAAAGGTGTGGATGTATTTGAAGCGGCTTATGCAGCGGCAGGTTTTAGTAAGTTAAGCAAATTTTGGGGTAGTAAAATGCTTAGGCCAATATTAAGCCGCGCATATCCTTGGGTGGCTGATAATCGGCACTGGCTTTCAAAATTGCCATTCCCATACATGCTGAATGCAGTGTTGCGCTGGAGCGCACCGAAGCGATAATAAAAAACGGACTTACTCTCACAGAGTTAAGTCCGTTCCAACATGGCAAGAAATGATTAGTGCTTCATTTCATCTTTCTTCATGTCGTCCTTTTTCATCATTTCATCTTTTTTCATACTGTCTTTCTTCATCATCTCATCTTTCTTCATGTCGTCTTTTTTCATGCTGTCGTGCGACATTTCATCTTTCTTCATCATCTCATCTTTTTTCATATCATCGGCGTGAGCGCCGGCAATACAGAGGCTTAAAGTTGCTGCTAATAAAATACCAAGTAGTTTAGACATCGTTTATATCTCCTATTAAAAATGGCAAAATTGCCGAACAAACAGGCTCAGGATCCACTGAACCAGTTATACCCTTGATCCTCCCAGTAGCCGCCTGGGTAATCATTTGTGACGTATATTTCTGTGATGTATTTGGGGTTTTTAAAGCCAAGCTTGGTGGGGATACGCAGCTTGAGTGGGAAGCCGTATTCCTTGGGTAGCGTTTCATCCGCAAAGCTCATGGTGAGTTGTGTCTGCGCGTGTAAGGCACTGGGCATATCAATGCTGGTGTAGTAGTCGTCCGCGCATTTAAAGCCTACATATTTAGCGGTAGTGTCAGCGCCTACCATGTTGAGAAAATCAGAGAATCGAATACCACCCCATTTACCTATTGCGCTCCAGCCTTCTACGCAGATATGGCGTGTTACTTGGCTGGTTTGTGGCAGCATTGCAAGTTGGCTGAGTGTCCATGGCTTACGTTCTTTGATGAGACCACTCAGTTCTAATTTGTAGCTATTACCATCTACCATGCGTATTTCGTCTTCGCCGTAGTAGGCATTGAACGGAAACGGTTTGGTGATCATGCTTTCTGGGTAGGTCGGTGCCATTTTGTTGGGGTCAAACAAAAAGCCCTGCACTTTGTCGTTCCAGCGCGAAACTGACATCAGCATTTTTTCTATGGAATCGTCATCTGTCAGGACACATCCAGAAAGCAGGGATAGCGTGCCCAGGCTTAACATACGTTTGCCGAATTCTCTGCGGCTGGCACTATTAAGTGTTTTCTCTACTTGCTTGATGACGTATTTGGTATCAATGCCTTCGATTTTTGGGCGGTTGCTCATGATTTTGCCCCTATTGTCTTGTTGCGTTTGAAGCTACCAATCATGGCGATTAATGTTTCGGGTACCAGCGCAACCATTACTATGTGGACGAATACAAAGGCAACAATGAATGACATAGCGAAGAAATGTACGATGCGCGCATTGTCATAACCACCCATCAATTCGCGTAGTAGCGGAAATTGCACGGACTTCCATATCGCCAAACCAGAAAGCACGGTGACGATGATGAATAGCATGGCGGAGAGATAGGCGGATTTTTGTACGGCGTTGTAATTTTGCAGATTGCTGTGGTCAAGCTTCAGCATGAGGGCGTCGCGAAAATCTGCGAGTAATTGTTTGGGACGGATAGGCAGAAACTTGGAGCGCATTCGGCCAGAAATGATATTTACCAGTAGATAAATTAGCCCATTGATAGCAAGTAACCACATGGCGGCAAAATGCCACTGCAGGGCGCCACCAAGCCACCCCCCGATTGTGAGCATTTTGGGGAATTTAAACTCAAAAATAGGCGAGGCGTTATAAATGCGCCAGCCACTGGTGACCATTAAAAGAATCGCCAGGGCATTCACCCAGTGGCAGATTTTTATGTAAAGCGGATGTTGGTGTATTTGCATGATTGATCCGTCCCTGACCAAAAATTAGATAAATTCGCTATTAATGTTGCTCGTTTTTGTTACTAAAAAATGGTCATCATTTTATGTTCTCCTCGTTTAGTCGAGCTGTTTGAAGAATCCTTACAAACAAAAATGAAATTTATTTATAAATATATGCCTAAATTAGATTTATGGCATTTAAGTAATTGATAAATATTGAGTTTGTGATTGGGGTGACTTGTTCTATAGAGTGTGGCAGCGAGGGAAGTGCTGATTTTAAGTGGTGAGTTTTGTAATAGGGATTGGTATAGAAAGCAGTTCACTAGATATAGATTGGATGCTTAAATGGTTGCTAACGGCCAATAGCAGACATTTGCTCGCACCCATCCTCCTAATTCCACAATACTTTATCTCAGGATTCACAGAGACTTCATATTAAGGTGATATGAATAAAGGTATTTGAATTCATCTTTAAATTAGGACTCTGGAGCACTACTACGAATGAATAAATTATCTGTTAATCAGCAATTAGCTGTCATATGCCTAGTAGCAATGATCGGTCTAGTCACTTTAGGTACTGTATCCAAGCTCCAAATCAATCAGGTATTTGACTCTTCAAAAGGAGCAGTATTAAAAACGACGCCTACTTATCTGCAGTTCTTTGAGATCAATAAGAATCTTAATAATGTGATTCAACGATCACTGGTTCATATGATTGCGACTGATGATGACAGCAAGATTGAATTACAACTTGAAATTGATGATGCAAAAGAAAAATTACAAGCATCCATCGACAAGCTTAGTAAAGATGCATGTGGTGGTGGCAGTTGTATTCACAATGAAGATGAACAAAGGAAATTTGCATTTATAAAAAGTGAGCTTGCAAATTACGAGCAAGTACGAGAGCACGCGTTTGAATTGGCTCAGTCAGGTAAACGTGAAGAAGCTGAGCAAGTTCTCAAAAATGACGTTCTACCAGCTTTAGATAGTCTGCAAGATGCGATTCAATCTGAGCTGGATTTTAACCAGAGACTCGCTCAGGAAGGGATGGCAAAAGCTGGGAAGGAAAAGGCAGAGTCGGTTAAATTCACATTGGTCGTCGCATTTATTTCGCTGATTGCGCTCTTATTTATCTCATTTTTCGTATTTAAAGCTCTCCAGCGCCAACTAGGTTTAGAGCCGAGAAAGTTAGCCGATTTAGCCAAGCAATTCTCTAATGGCAATCTTGCTACTGTTATCACTCTCAAGAAGAATGATCAGTCCAGTGTTGCCTATTCAATCAAATCCCTCCAAGACACTCTCAATCAGATTGTTGAGTCCCTTAATTATGTGAGTGAGCGACATGATAATGGGGATTTAGATGAAAGCATTGATGATCAACGCTTTAAAGGCAGTTACGGTGAAATGGTCAAAGGAATCAATCGGATGGTTCAAACCCATGTCAATTCAAGCAAAAAAGTGGTAACGGTTGTTGAAGCCTTTGGCCACGGAAATTTTGATGCTCCTTTGGCACGTTTTCCTGGAAAACAAGCCTATATCAACAACACCATTGAGAAAGTCAGAACAAACATTAAAGACTTTATCACTGATATGAATTCAATGAGTATTGCCCACGATGCTGGCGATATTGATTTATTCATGGACGAGGACAAGTACGATGGTGCATATAAAGAGATGGCCTCAGGCCTAAACAAGATGGTAAAGAACCATCTTGAAGTGAGTAAAAAAGCAATGATCGTCGTTCAGGCTTTTGGCGAAGGTGATTTCGATGTACCAATGGAAGATTTGCCTGGGAAAAAAGCTGAAATAAAATTAACGATTGAAAACGTTCGTCACAATATTAAAACGTTCATTGCGGATATGCATGAGATAAGCCAGCAGCATGACTTGGGCAATATAGACTCGAGAATAGATACCAATAAATTCAATGGAGCTTATAAAGAAATGGCTGAGGGAGTCAATAATATGCTCATCGGCTATATTGAATTGGTAGATCAAGCCATTGATGTAGTGAGTGCCTTTGGTGAAGGTGACTTTAATAAACCGTTGCAAATATTCCCGGGTAAGAAAGAGTTTATTAATAAAGCGATTGAGCAGGTGCGATCTAATTTAGCGGCATTAAGTGAAGATACGATGATTCTATCGAACGCTGCTAGAAAAGGAGAGATTGAAATCCGTGCAGGCGTCGAAAGGCATCATGGGGAGTTCGCTAAAATCATTGAAGGCATCAATGAAACACTCGATTTGATCGTAGACCCAATATTGACTGCAAAAGATGCGGTCAATACCATCAATAATGCCGCACAAGAAATATCCAACGGTAATAACGATCTATCAAAAAGAACAGAGATCCAAGCGTCAAATTTGGAAGAGACGACAGCTAGTATGGAAGAGCTTTCATCAACGGTGAATCAGAACTCTGAGAATACGAAAAAAGCGAACCAACTAGCAAACGATGCGACTTCGATTGCACTGAAAGGTGGGGATGCCGTCAATGAAGTCATTAAGACAATGTCGAGTCTGAACGAAAGCGCATATAAAATTGAACAGATCACTAGCGTGATTAACAGTATTGCATTTCAAACCAACATTTTGGCGTTAAACGCCGCCGTAGAAGCGGCTAGGGCTGGGGAGCACGGTAGCGGCTTTGCTGTTGTGGCCAATGAAGTTCGCAACTTGGCTCAACGATCGGCTAATGCCGCAAAAGAAATAAAACAGTTAATTGATGAATCAGTAGGCAAAACGGCACAGGGCGCTACAGAAGTAGCTGCTGCTGGTAAAAGAATGGAAGAAATTGTAACTGCAGTGCAAAAAGTCAAAAGTATTGTTGAGGATATTGCAGTCTCAACCTCCGAACAAAGAACTGGGATTAATCAAATCAATGAGGCTGTTAATCATATGGATCACGCTACGCAGCAAAACTCTGCACTTGTTGAAGAGGTTGCCGCAGCTGCAGAATCCCTTGCTGATCAGTCTAATCATCTAGCCAGAGCGTTTAGCTTTTTTAAATTAAGAGCTAATCCAATAGCATTACCAACTCACTCGACTCCCAAATATCTGCTGAGGTTAGCCAGTTCAGCAGGATAAAGAATCAAAATCAGTAAGGCCAGATGAAAATGGCTGCTTCGGGTCGGGAGCAGTCATTCGACTTAGTTAAATCTTAATAACAAAATGCCTGCTTAAGCAGGCCTTCTAATTTGAATAATTGACTATAACTATTGAGCAGCTAGCGCATACCAGCCTTTAGTTCGCATACAGAGCAGAAGTCCGCGTGTTGCGTTTAAGGAGCCAGGTGCTGGCCGATGTGCTTCACCCAGAGTAGCTACACATTCATTGATCCCCGATTTCAACGCATTGGCATCTGCCCCAGTTTTCCACCATGAGCTGATTTTAAAACTATCTGATGGGTCTGCAGGTTTCGCTGGCTCAGGGCTGATTGCTTGCGTACCACCTTCTTTTTGAATCAGCTTGCCGGTTCGGTTATCGCTGATTCCTACTGTGGCTAACAGTGGATCCATTTTGTCCATCGGTTTTACTGTCCAACCTTTGTCTGCGAGGCATTGCTCCTTAATCACCGGGCTATCACCTTGCGTGGCGCAAGCTTGACGGTCTGATTGCAAGTCAGCTGCGCTAGCACCGCGTTTATAAGCGAACTCGCCGCAACCTGAGAGCAGGCAACTTGCAAGCAATATCGCTACTGTGCTGATGTTAAGTAATGTGGATGAGTGTTGTTTTTGCATGCGAATTCCATTCAAAGAAGTATCAGTAAGTACAGCACAAAATTAGCACAAATCCCATCTGCTGTTCTGGCAATCATCTACGCAATATGACGTATTTAGATTTATAAGCGCAATCGCTAATCTTCAATCCACGTTACATACCTGTGCAATCTTTGATGGCAGGTCATGACCTATTTATTTTAATTTCTATTCAATACTACAAGGGGCGTCATGATGACATTCAGACTTAACAAAAGCATTTTATCGGCAGCAGTCATTGCTGCCTGTAGTATCCCTGCATATAACGCTAATGCAGGCGGCACCATTAGTTTTGGTGAAGACAAGTCAGTGACTGTTGGCTTTGGCTTTCGTGGCAGTTTTACAGCTAAAGAAGATGCCGCAAATGGCGGCAAAGACTATTCACAAGACTTCAGTCTTGATAATGCTCGTATTTATTTAAGTGGTTCTCTAAATCAATATATTAAAGGCATGTTTACATATGAAGAGAAGCCAAATATTGCTGACAATTACTCGGGTGCA
The DNA here is from genome assembly GCA_035460505.1 of Methyloradius sp. Lineage (GTDB taxonomy): Bacteria > Pseudomonadota > Gammaproteobacteria > Burkholderiales > Methylophilaceae > Methyloradius. The sequence goes on from DATHWP010000006.1 coordinate 41,249, forward strand.
ACACGAGATAAAGTGATTGACGCTAACGTTCAGTTGAAAGTCCTCCCAGAGTTAACGGTTTGGGTAGGTCGTATGTTGTCACCTAGTGATCGTGCAAACATGGCTGGCCCATTTTATTCTCTAGGCGGTGGCTGGGGCGGTGGCGATATCACAGCGCGTTATTCATACAATGGCGGTTATATTGGTCGTGACGATGGTGTGGCTCTGGTTGGTTCATTTTTGAATGAAAAGGTTACTTATGCAGTTGGTGCATATGAAGGCCACAAAGAATTTGCAATTTCTCCATTATCTCCAGCACAAGTTCTTACCCTAAATAACTCTACAGCAAATCAAGATGATGGCTTGCTTTATGCAGGTCGAGTACAAGTTGATTTCTGGGATGCTGAAGGTGCAACTTTGTACGGCACAGGTGATTACAGGGGTGGAAAAGATATCCTTGCGGTCGGTTTGTCAGGTAAAACTCAGAAAAATGGCGCTTCAGTAATTGGCCAAAATGCTGACTACAATCAATATAGTGCTGATTTCTTGCTGGAGAAGAAAGATGTCGGCCCTGGCGCTGTTCACCTTGAAGCGGCTTACTATGATTACGATACTGATGGTGCAATCTTGTCCGAACAAGGTAAGGCTTATTCAGCAGGCGCTGGCTATATCTTTAAAGAAAAAGTCGGTTGGGGTCAAATCCAACCATTTACTCGCTACCAAAAATTTGATTCCGATGCTGTTGCCACAACTGAGAGAAAGTATGACTTAGGTGTTGCTTACATCATTGAAGCGTACAACGCTGAAATCACAGGTACTTATACCAATGACAAGCTCCAAAATTTATCTAGCACAGACAAATTCATGGTGAGCACTCAGTTCCAGTTCTAAATCACAAACAGCAGCGGCAAGCCTCAATCGCTTGCCGCATTTTTGAATATTTAATTAGGAGTTTTAAATGCAAAATCGTCGCACATTCATTAAAACGATGTCAGTCATTGCAGCTAGCGTTGCCATGATCGGTGCTGTGCAATTTGCACAAGCCGCTGACACCATCAAGGTCGGTGTTCTTCACTCACTCTCAGGCACCATGGCTATTTCTGAAACAGCGCTGAAAGACATGGCGTTGATGACGATTGAAGAGATCAACAAAAAAGGTGGCGTACTAGGTAAGCAGCTTGAGCCTGTGGTCGTTGACCCAGCTTCAGACTGGCCTTTATTCGCAACTAAAGCTCGCCAATTATTGACGCAAGATAAAGTGGCCGTGACTTTCGGTTGCTGGACTTCTGTATCACGTAAATCGGTATTGCCAGTTTACAAAGAGTTGAACGGTTTGCTGTTCTACCCGGTTCAATATGAAGGTGAAGAGCTGGAAAAGAACGTGTTCTACACTGGCGCAGCACCTAACCAACAGGCTATCCCAGCTGTTGAATATCTGTTGAGCAAAGAAGGCGGCGGTGCTAAGCGCTTTGTATTGCTGGGTACTGACTATGTGTATCCACGTACCACCAACAAGATCCTGCGTTCATTCTTGCACTCTAAAGGCATTACTGATGACAACATCATGGAAGAGTACACCCCGTTTGGTCACAGCGATTATCAAACCATTGTGGCTAACATCAAGAAATTCTCAGCTGGTGGTAAAACAGCCGTGGTTTCTACCATCAATGGAGACTCTAACGTTCCGTTCTACAAAGAGCTGGGCAATGCTGGCTTGAAAGCTAAAGATGTGCCTGTAGTTGCTTTCTCAGTGGGTGAAGAAGAGTTGCGCGGTGTTGATACCAAGCCACTAGTTGGTAACTTGGCTGCATGGAACTACTTCATGAGCATCAAGAACCCAACCAATGCTGCCTGGATCAAGGAATGGTCTGCCTACGCCAAGGCCAAGAAATTGCCAACCGCTGACAAGCCTCTGACCAATGACCCAATGGAAGCGACTTACATCGGTATCCATATGTGGGCGCAAGCAGTTGAAAAAGCCAAGAGCACAGATACTGACAAGGTAATTGCTGCGATGGCTGGTCAAACTTTCCCTGCACCAGGTGGCTTTGTTTCAACCATGGATGAGAAAAACCATCACTTGCACAAACCGGTGTTTATTGGCGAAATCAAGGCTGATGGTCAATTCAAAGTGGTATGGAAAACACCAGGTCCAATCAAGGCACAACCTTGGAGCCCATACATCGCTGGTAATGATAAAAAGCCAGATGAGCCAGAAGTTAAGTAAGGCTTAAAGTTAGGGTCCAAGATTAAGGTGGGCGAAGTACAAAGCAGTAAAACATGCAACACAAGCAAGCACATAAATTGCTTGGTAATAAAAGTAGCAAGGCAATAAAACAAATGCTTAAGCACATTCTGTTTTATCAGTAGTAAATGTACGAAACGCCGCTACGGGCTAATCCCCGTAGCGGTTTCTGTGTGAACATGACCGAGAAATCTTATGCCATCAAGCCAGTTATTTTCCATCCGATTCAAGCACCGTTTTGCAGCAGTTTCATCAGAAGCTATTCATCGTTTAATGATGGGTTCTGCAATCTTGATGTTACTGGTTTCTGCAAATGCTTCAGCATTAACTAGCGATGAAATCACAGGCTTGGCGATTGGTGATAACGAGCCTCGAATTGTTGTATTGAATAGCGTGATGGCCAAAGGCGACATGAGTGCCATCCCATTTTTACAGCAACTGCAAGACGATGCAGTCAAGATTAAAGGTAAGAGTGTTTATATCGTCACTGACGACGTAACTGTAGATGCGGTTACTGGTAAGACTGTTGAACTGCCTGAAGATGCAGATGACGTAGTGAATAATAACCAGATGGGTTCAGAGCTGGATGCGGCAATTGCCACACTCAACCTGCTTTCTACCGACCCTAAAGTACGGCTCGATGCCGCTAAATCCTTACTTGGTACAGAAGCAAATGACGCACGTCTGGCGATTATCAAACAAGTAGAAGCCAAAGAAACCGAATCTAAAATTCATGATGCACTGGCTGAAGTGCGTTCCAGTATTGAGCTGACTAGCACAGATAAAGCCACTCGCTTGGCTGCTGCAGAAGCTTTGTCAAAAGCCACTAATGCCAATATCAAACAAATGTTATCTACCCGCTTGGCGCCTGATGGTGAAACAGATCCAGAAGTTAAAACGGCCATTCAGGATGCACTTAAATCTATAGACAGCCACCTTGCCCTGTTTGATCGATTGGGCCAGCTATTTACGGGTATTAGTCTTGGCAGTATTTTGCTGCTCGCCGCCCTTGGTTTGGCCGTGACGTATGGCCTGATGGGTGTGATCAACATGGCGCATGGCGAAATGATGATGATAGGCGCGTATGTTACTTACGCAGTGCAGAACATATTTATTCAACATTTTCCAGGTGGCTTTCAGTGGTATCTGCTGGCAGCTATCCCAGCGGCTTTTATCATTACTGCGCTGGTCGGCATTGTGCTTGAGAAAACCGTCATTCGCTTTTTGTATGGTCGGCCACTCGAGACATTGCTGGCTACCTGGGGGGTCAGTCTTATCCTTATTCAGGCTGTACGAACCATCTTTGGCGCGCAGAACGTGAGTGTGGAAAACCCAGCCTGGATGTCTGGCGGTATCGAGTTCGCGTCTAACCTGGTGTTGCCATACAACCGCATACTGATTATCGCGTTTGCGATAGGCGTTCTGCTATTGGTCTGGCTCATGATCAGCAAAACCCGCCTCGGCTTATTTATTCGTGCCGTTACCCAGAACCGTGGTATGGCGAGCTGTATCGGCGTGAATACCAGCAAAATCGATGCACTGGCTTTTGGCTTGGGTTCTGGTATAGCAGGTTTGGCAGGTGTGGCTTTATCGCAGATTGGTAATGTAGGGCCTGCCCTAGGCCAAAGCTATATCGTGGATTCATTCATCGTGGTGGTATTGGGCGGCGTAGGCCAATTAGCAGGTGCTGTGTATGCGGCAATGGGCCTAGGTATATTAAGTAAAGTGCTGGAAGGTTTTGCTGGCGCGGTGCTTGCCAAGATATTCATTTTGGTGATGGTAATTATCTTTATCCAGAAACGCCCACAAGGCTTGTTTGCATTCAAAGGTCGCCAGATTGATTAAATCTGCTACCAATAACGAATTAGTAATAAGGAAGCAAAACCATGCATGAGAAATTTCCGCAACCAACGCTAGTCCATCGACTTTACAGCAGTAAAGCCTGGTTAGCGCTCGCGATAGCACTGGCTGTTGTCTGTGTGGTTTTCCCTATTTTCAATTTGCTGGTGCCAGAAACCAGTGTTTTTTATATCTCCGATTACACCGTAGCGCTTTGCGGCAAGATACTTTGTTACGCTTTCGTGGCCTTGGCGATGGACTTGGTATGGGGCTACACAGGCATATTAAGTTTAGGTCACGGCCTGTTTTTCGCGCTCGGCGGTTATGCTTTTGGTATGTACCTCATGCGCCAAATCGGCACCGATGGTAGCTACCACAGCAATTTGCCAGACTTCATGGTGTTCCTCGATTGGAAAACCTATCCTTGGTATTGGGCGATGACAGACCATTTCTGGTTTGCCTTGTTGCTGGTGGTATTGGTGCCTGGCCTGCTGGCTTTTATTTTCGGTTACTTTGCCTTCAGGTCACGCATCAAAGGCGTGTACTTCTCCATTATCACGCAAGCCATGACTTACGCTTTCATGCTGCTGTTCTTCCGCAATGAAACAGGCTTTGGCGGTAATAATGGCTTCACTGATTTCAAGCGCTTGCTGGATATTCCTATTACCACTGGGCAAATGCGCATGGCCTTGTTTGTGGTGACAGGCATATTGCTGATTACTTTCCTGATTATTTCGCGCGCAATAGTGACCAGTAAATTTGGCCGTGTACTGACCGCGATACGCGATGCTGAATCCCGCGTGATGTTCTCTGGCTACAATCCACTGCATTACAAACTCGCAATCTGGACATTCTCGGCTGTGATTTGCGGCATTGCAGGCGCGCTGTATGTACCGCAAGTTGGCATCATCAACCCGAGCGAAATGTCACCGGCCAATTCGATTGAAATTGCCATCTGGGCTGCGGTTGGAGGCCGTGGCACGCTCATCGGCCCATTGCTCGGTGCTGGTATTGTGAATGGCGCCAAGAGCTACTTCACCCAAGCCTTCCCTGAGTATTGGCTGTACTTTTTAGGCCTGCTTTTTGTTCTGGCAACGCTCTACTTGCCGCAAGGCGTATTGGGTCTATTTGAAAAAGTGAAGTCAAAACTCAAAGCCAAGAAGACGGAAAATGAATTACCAAGTAACGCAGTTGACACAGAAGCGGGGCAAGCATAATGGCTGAAAATAGTATTTCGCAATCTGCCGAGGTGCGTACCACTGGCAGTCTTTATCAGCCTGGTGTGCTGGATACCACTCATGGCGTGGTGCTTTATCTGGAAGATATTACCGTTAGTTTTGATGGATTCCGGGCGCTGAATAAGCTTTCACTTTCTATTGATGTAGGTGAGCTGCGCTGCATTATCGGCCCTAATGGCGCAGGCAAGACCACGATGATGGATGTCATCACTGGCAAGACACGACCCGATACAGGTACGGTATTTTTCGGGCAAACCATGGACTGCTCCAAGATGACCGAGCCGCAAATTGCCCAAGCTGGCATAGGCCGTAAATTCCAGAAGCCAACAGTGTTTGAAAACCACACAGTATTTGAAAACCTCGAACTGGCGATGAAGACTGATAAAGGCATCTGGAATTCGCTATTCGGCAAGCTTTCGGGTGAGCAGCTGGACCGCATTGGCGAAATTCTCACCACGATCAACCTGCAAGATTCACACAAAATGCGCTCAGGCTTGCTATCGCACGGACAAAAACAATGGCTTGAAATCGGCATGTTACTGGCCCAAGAGCCTAAGCTTTTGCTGCTGGATGAGCCTGTGGC
>DATHWP010000007.1:0-105249 GCA_035460505.1 Methyloradius sp.
GTCGCGTCATTACTGGTCGCCAACACGCTGGTATTCCGTATCGAAGGTGTTGGCCGCGTGATGCAGGTATTCGCCGATGCCCGTTCTTCCGCTGCCCGTATTTGGGAACTTCTGGATGAAGAACCCAAAATATTCTCAGGCGAAAAGACCATTGCGGAAGGTGCTTTGGGGTTACGTTTAAGCAAAGTCTCAGTCAAAACGCCTGGCAGTGATAACACTATTTTGCAGGATTGTGATTTTGAAGTATCACCGGGTGAAGTGGTCGCTATCGTCGGCACCACAGGCTCAGGCAAAAGCACGCTGGCTGGCTTGTTGCCACGCCTATTAGATGTAGATGGCGGCAAAGTGCTGATAGGATCGGCTTGGGCTGGCTGGCAAAACCTGAAGGACTTGAAACTCGATTCCCTACGGAAAAAAGTGCATGTCGTGCCACAAGAGACGTTTTTATTCTCAGACACGCTAGAGGCCAACCTTAAACTCGCCCAACCCAATGCATCTCACGAAGATTTGCTTGAGGCCATCGAGCTTGCCTCCGCAAGTGAAGTACTAGAAAAAATTTCGGACGGGCTACAAACCAAAATCGGTGACCGCGGCATTACTTTATCTGGTGGTCAACGCCAGCGTATCAGCCTTGCACGCGCCTTTCTGGCCAAACCTTCCATTCTGGTACTGGATGATGCCACCAGCGCGCTGGATGCGATTACCGAGCGCCGCGTACTTGAAAATATACGCAAATTGCGCAGCACCGCTGGGCAACAAATCACTGTCGTGCTGATTGCCAGCAAGCTTTCCACGATTCTTCTGGCAGACCGCGTCGCCATGCTACATCAAGGCAAGATTGTCGCAGAAGGCACGCATGACAACTTAGTGGCAAATAACGCGGAATACCGCGACTTGGTAGGAGTAGAGAATGGCAAATAGTTTTCGTGGTGATAGTGCACTCAATGATATTGAGCTGGAACAAATGCTGGCCAAAAAGAAGCTGGATCGCAACATGTTCGGCCGCTTATTACCTTTACTGAAACAGGTAAAAGGCAGAATCGCCGCAGTGATTCTGCTCGAGGCATTACTGGTTGGGGTGATATTCATCCGCCCCTGGTTTTTACGCGAAGTGATTGACCATGGCTTCATTCAAACAGCGCAAGGCATTCTACTCAATACGCATTTGCTGACCTGGATGGCGATTGGAATGGGGATTACCTGGGTCATTCGATTTGGCGTATCTGGCTTATCGCAGTATTTATCAGGCTCTGCAGCCATCGCCATATTGAACAACTTACGCATCAAAGTATTCACCCATATACAGGCATTAAGCGTGCGTTATTTTGACCAGACCAAGGCGGGCCGCATTATTTCGCGTGCCGACCGCGATATTGATACACTCGAGCCTTTATTGATTCAAGGGCCGCCTGAGTTGCTTTCAGCGGTTTTGCGTTTCGTGGTCGCCAGCTTTGCTTTATGGTGGATTTCGCCCAAGCTGTTATATGCGATGCTGACCATCGTGCCATTTCTAGTGGTTGGTACGTGGCTGTTCAAACGCATCTCGCAGAAAAACTGGGCAAAAGTAGCAGAAGCACGCGCGAGATTTACTGCACACTTAGTTGAAACAGTGTCTGGCGTGCGCATGATCAAACAGAGCGTGAGTGAGGATAAAAACGCTGATCATTACCGTTCATTAATCTGGGACTTCAACCGCACCCTGATTCGCGGCAATATCTATGCGAGCTGGTTTTTACCACTGACACAAGTGCTGAGCGCAGCGGGCATGGCACTGCTATTGCTCTCTGGCGGCATAGGTATTGCCGAGCATGAAATGACGGTGGGTCAGTTAGCGCAGAGCCTGTTTTACGTGCAGCTATTTCTTGGCCCACTACAGGAGCTGAACGAACTGTTTGAGCGCTATTCTTCTGGCGCATCTTCTGCACAACGTATCTTCCTGTTACTTGATACAGAGCCAGAAATTAACGACCCAGAACTCCCCATTCAATCAGCGCAACGCAAAGGTGAAGTCGAGTTCTCCAATGTGGTGTTCAGCTACGATAAACAGGCCAGAAAACCTGTGATTGATAACCTCAGCCTACATATCCCCGCTGGCCAAGTACTGGCAATTGTAGGGCCGACAGGTCATGGCAAAAGTACCTTGGTGCAGCTATTAACGCGTTTCTATGATGTGGACTCTGGTCACGTGAAAGTTGATCAGCAAGATGTGCGTGAATATAGCCAGCAAGACCTGCGGCGCAAGGTCGGCGTGGTATTGCAGGATAATGTTTTGTTCTCAGGCTCTGTATTGCACAACCTGAGAATGGCTGCGCCGCAGGCATCGGATGAAGCATTGATCTCCGCCGCTAGAGAACTAGGCGCAGATGAAGTTTTGGAGCGTCTGCCTGCCGGCTATTACACTGAAGTTGGACCTTTGGGCGCATTTTTAAGTCATGGTCAGCGCCAACTGGTTTGCTTGGTACGTGCCTACCTTGCCAACCCTTCTGTATTGGTGCTGGATGAAGCCACATCTGCCGTTGATATCCATACAGAGCGGCGCATACAAAACGCTTTCAGGCGTTTATGTGAAGGCCGCACAGCCATTATCATCGCGCATAGATTAGCCACTATCCGCGATGCTGATCGCATCGCGGTCATCTGGAATGGCGAAGTTACCGAGCTTGGCAATCATCAAGCTTTGATTCGCCAAGGCGGTCATTATTCAGCCTTATACAAGGCTTACGAAGAAGCTTCAGTGGCCGAATTAGCCGCCTAGTCCTCAGCGTATTGCTGGCATGGCAACAGCTAATCTAAAAATAGATGTTGCCATGCCAGCACTAACATCGGCACTGCCAATTCACTGCAATCTTTTAATTGAATAAGCTATTGAATAAAAAGAAATAAATAATTTATTTGTATGCAAGCAAGACTGGCATAGAAGATGCCAATACCTAAATACGAGGATATTGCGCAACCCATACTTGCCAGTAAATCGCTTAACTATTACAAGGAAAATCACATGTCTGAAAAAACAAAAGTCGATACCATCTGGTACACACGCTGCCCAGTGCCAACTCCACTAGGCCTGGCCGCTCGTGAAGGCTGGATCAATAAAGAATTTGCGGCTGATGGCATTACCATCAATACCCTGCAAGATACGCAAGACCCTGATATTCGTGAATCCCACTACGATCATCGCTTGCCACATTCATTTCGCCAAGGCGGTAATGTGCCTGCAATCTGGGCGCGTGCAAATGGCACAGATACCCGTGTCATCGGCCTGAACTGGGTAAATGAAGCACAATTGATTCTTGCCTTGCCTTCTTCAGGCATTTCACGTCCAGAAGATTTAAAAGGTAAAAAGATCGCGCTACCACGCAATGCCATCAGCATTGATCACCAACGCGCCAGTGCATTACGCGGCATTATCGTGACACTAGAAACAGCTGGCCTAACCGATAAAGATGTTGAAATCATCGATTTTGATACCCCTGTAAGACCTACCGGCCGTGGCTGGGCACTGACAGACCGCGTTGATTACGAAACCGAATTCAACGCACTGAATAGCGGTGCCGTAGATGCGATCTTTGTTAAAGGCGCACGTGGCTATGCAGCTGCCGTGCATCATGGCGCTACGATTGTGTATGACGTACGCAACCATCCAGACCCTAAAGTGCGTGCTAACAACGGCGCACCACGTCCAATCACAGTGGATGGCGCATTACTGCGTGAAAGACCTGACTTGGTAGTACGCTTCTTACGCCAAGTGCTTTCAGTAGGCGATTGGGCTGCCAGCCATGAAGCTGAAACCGTTGCTTATATTGCCCGAGAATCAGGCTCTAGCGACGAATGGGTACGTAAAGCTTATGGCAACGACATTCACCTGCATCAAGGCACTGATCTGAATCCTGAGTCTATCGCCGCTTTATCAGGCTATAAGGATTTTCTATTGCAATGGGGCTTCATCAAGGCAGATTTTGATGTAAATGCCTGGATAGATCCTAATCCGCTCAGGGAGGTATTGCAGTCATTGGAAAAGCAAGCCGCTTAAGCATAAACGGACTGTAAAAAAGCAGGGGCTACCTAGTAGCTCCTGCTTTTTATTTGACGCGAAAGTAGTAATAAGTTGTCCATCAACACTCTGCTATCTGGCACAAAGTGTTGTTGCTGCAACATCGCATCAACATTTGATGTGTTGATATCTGACTTATCCTGTTAAATATACCACTGTAAATTAATTAGTCATTGATTATAAAAGATATTATTTAATGGCATTGTTTTTGCAAGTATGACCCCATCTATCTTTTATAACTAATTTGAACAAGGCTTAATGTATGGCAAAAATAGTCGGAATTTCGGGGAGCATTACCCAACCATCACGCACCAAGAATCTGGTGGAGGTGATTGTGAACAAGGCCTCACAAAAGCTGCATGCGCATGCTGAGGTGATTGATATTGCACAGATCGCAACGGTACTGGGCAGCACAGTTTCTTATAACCAGTTTCCAGATGCTTTGGCGGCTGAGTATAAAAAGCTGGATGAAGCAGATTTGATTGTGATTGCAAGCCCGGTCTATAAGGCTTCTTACACAGGCTTGCTCAAGCATTTCTTTGATTTACTGGATCCTAAGCGCTTGGCAGGGAAGGTGGCGATTCTGGCGGCTACTGGGGGTAGTGACCAGCATGCGCTAGTGTTGGATTACCAGTTGCGCACACTAGCCAGCTTTTTTGGTGTGTACACCGTGCCTACGGCGATTTATGCCAAAGATACCGAGTTTGTAAATTACGAGTTAACGAGCGATGCCATCAAGCAGCGGATTGATGTTGCGGTAGATCAGGCAGTGTTTCTCTTGCAACAGGAGAATCTGCAGGCGCTCGTTGCTTAGAAACTGCAGTTTTATAGGCGTCATTTATAAATGAAACAGGGCCGAAATTATCGGCCCTGTTTTTTTATCGCTTAGAAGTTATAGATTAGGCGATTAGCCCAAGTTCTTTCAGCCGCGCTCGTAAAATATTGCGGCTGATACCCAACAGCTTGGCCGTATGTACCTGGTTTTTGTTAGAAAACTCATAGGCCTTGGCGACGGTAATGCCGTTAATCAAGTCATAGAGATTTTCAGGTGCTTTTTCAAATAGCTCGTTGAGCGTTCTCTCCAGCGCATCTGTGCCACTATCGCCTGAGTAAGATCCGGCTGTGTAGCCTACAGATTGAAGCTCGGGTTTCAGGTAGCCTTGATCTTTCTGGTCCAGGCTATGCGCATGAATAGCTGGCAGATTCAGGTCTTTAGGCTGTAACGATGACGAAGTGGAGACCAGTAAAGCACGATGAATAACATTCTCTAACTCACGAATATTGCCAGGCCAGGGATAATCAAGCATGAGCCTTATGGTTTCTGGCGCTAGTTGTGGAGTGGCGGTCTGGAGGCGATTTTTATACACATTCAGAAAATGCTCAACCAGTGGCAATATGTCGCCACGGCGCTCACGCAAAGGTGGCAGGTCGATTGGTACTACCTTGATGCGGTAATACAAATCTTCGCGGAAGCGACCAGCGCGCACGGCTTCTTCCAAGTTCACATTGGTGGCAGCAATCAGGCGTACATCAATCGGCGTGGGCTTGCGTGAGCCTACTCGTACCACTTCACGTTCCTGCAATACACGTAGCAGCTTGACCTGTGTCGATTGCGGCAAGTCGCCGATTTCGTCCAAGAACAGGGTGCCGCCATTAGCGGTTTCGAACCAGCCTATCTTGGATGTATTGGCGCCAGTAAAAGCACCACGCTCATAACCAAACAGCTCGCTTTCAACAAGCGTCTCGGAGAATGCGCCGCAATTGATGGCCTGGAATGGACCGTTCTTGCGGTTGCTCAAGGCATGGATATGTCGTGCAATCAGCTCCTTGCCAGTCCCTGTTTCCCCGATGATTAGTGCGGTCGCGTTACTGGCAGCAATTTTTTCGATCAGGCTCAGCAGGCTTTGCGACTTGGGGTCGCTGAATACCAGTGCGCTGGCGCGGATGGATAAACTGACTGCCGAGGGATTGGGATGGGTGATGACGTGGTCAGCAGTTTCCACTGCCCGTTCAACGTTATCTCGGCGATGTTCCAAGCTTGGGCTGCTAGCTGGCCGATCCCTGTTTGGTAGATCATAGTGCCATGGTTGTGTGCGCATTTTGTGCTCACTCTCTAACTAATGAATGGCGTGAATATACTTAATAGTTATTAAAATGTATATGAATAATAAATAATATCAATATAATAAAAAAGAATTAAGGTCTAATTCGACTCTAAAGTGTTTGCCAAGCAACAGCTACTGTTCTATCCAAGTCAATTGTTGAAATCAGCACATCTATAATTTTCATATTTATCATTAATTAAATTAATAATATCAATTGCTTATATTTTTAATTGGGCATTGGCACAGCTATTGCGCTTATGTTGCCGTGAGTTGTATTTAACGTTCAATAAAGGATATGAAAATGAGTGTAGTAGCCATAGAAACAAAAACTGATCTGGATACCTTTGTCGCCAAGGTGCTTATAGAAGCGCAACTGGCGTTTGATGTATTCCGCGAAACTGGCACCATCACCGCTAATGGAACGGTTGGCTTTGTTGAGCGTGTACCAGGCGAAGACAAGATTGTCATCGTCAATGATCCAGGCCCGTTCAATCGCGGCAAAAAGCTGGAAGCAACAGTGGCTGGTTTTGATGGCACAGTCTATCAAGGCAAGGCGGGTGGTGTGGGCCGCTATACCAAGATATTCCAACAGCACCCTGACATCACTACCGTATCGCATGTGCACTCACCGTACCTTGGTGCTTGGGCACAAACCCATCGCACATTCCCAATCCGCTATGTGCCAGTGCAGCGCTTCAAGCTGATTCGTGAATTGCCTGTCTATATCGATCGTCGTCAGCAAGAAGTTGATTACATTCTTGACCAGATCAAGCTTAACCCGCATACCCCAGCCATTCTCGAAGCCAATGGCGGTTCTACCGTTTGGGGCAAGGAAGGTCTGCGCAAAACAGCTGAATTCATCCTGTTACTGGAGGAGGGCGCACAGATTCAATTGCTGGCTGAGTCTCTCGGTGGTTCACGTGATTACGGCCCTGGCGTATTGGCACAGCAATGGAAGATGGCCAAGATATTCGAGCAAGCCAAGACCGAAGGTTTGGTGCCTGTGACGGATCTGGCATAAGAGAATATATCTATGAGCACACAGAATATTGACCAGATATGGTTCACCCGTTGCCCAGTCCCTACCGCTACTGGCCTTGCTTACAAGCTGGGCTGGCTAGATGAGGAATTTGCGCCGGATGGTATCAAGGTTTCTACCTTGCAGGATGCCCCACGTGAGTTACAACGCCATCACTATGACCACCAGTTGCCAACTTTAATTCGTGAAGGCGGTAACCTCTTAGCTTTGGCGGCGCGGGCACAAGGAGCCGCTACCAAATTAATTGGCCTGACATGGATAGAAGAATGGCAAGCCATATTGGTCAGGCCTGATTCTGGTATCACCAAGCCTGAACATTTGCGTGGCAAGCGCTTGGCTCTGCCAGCCTTCATTGACCATCCAATTAAGGATCATATCCGTGGTAGCAGTATTGCTCGTGGCATGAGCTTACATGGTTATAAGGGTGCTTTGTCCATCGCGGGTTTGACTCTGGATGATGTCAAGCTGGTAGAAGTGGCTTCTGGCTGGGGCAACACAGGTAACCGCGGTGAACGTCTTGGGGACCTTTGGTCTGGCTTGCAGGATTTGATTGATGGAAATGTCGATGCTGTCTATGTCAAAGGCGCTTCAGCCGTTGATGCTGCCAAGCGCGTAGGTGCTGTCGTAGGCATCAATCTGGATAGCTATGCTGACCTTAAGACACGTGTGAATAACGGTACGCCTAGACCAATCACTGTGCATGAAGATTTTTTGGAAAACCATGGCGATCTGGTTGCACGTTTTCTCTACCAAACCCTGCGTGCCGCTGATTGGGCCAAGACCAATATCAACGGCGTTCGCGATATTCTCAAAAGCGAAACGCGTTCCGGCAGTGACGGCGTAGAGACAGCTTATGGCGATGACTTTCATCTGTCGCTAGAACCTTCGCTCTCTGCAGAACGTATTGAGTTATTTCGCCAGCAGAAAGATTTCATGTTGGTGCATGGCTTATTGGATCGCGATATTGATGTTGATGCCTGGGTGGATTTCCGCCCACTGGCTGAGGCCGAGAAATGGCTGCACGAAAAGGCCAAGGCCGCTTAAAGCTTTATATGGACGGCTATATTAGCCATCTGTACCTGAAATTATTTGGAGTTGTCATGTTGAAAAAAAGTATCAAGTTCTTGTTATCTGGATTAGCCGTGTTGGCGTTTGCATCCTCTTGGGCTGTTGCTGAAGATTTACCGAAGACTGTCCGTATCTCTGTAGTGGCTTATAACATTGCTGGCAAGACTACGTTTATGGGGCAGGAAGTGTTGCTGGAACAAGGCGGGCTAGGTGATGCGCTGGCGAAAAAAGGCATCAAGATTGAGTGGGTGCCTGCAGCAACAGCGCAAACAGGTCCGATTATTAATGAAGGTTTTGCTAACGGCTCAATTGATTTTGCCTCCTATGGGGACCTACCACCGATTATTTTGAACTCTGCGCAATCCATCAGCCAATTAGTAGTGCCTTGGGGACGTAGCAGCAATACCTATCTGGTCGTGCCTGCCAATTCTACTGCCAAGACTATTCAGGACCTCAAGGGCAAGCGTATTGCCTTGCACCGTGGTCGTCCATGGGAGATTGCTTTTGCAAACTTGGTGGAATCACAAGGTCTGACGCTGAAAGACTTCAAAATCGTTAACGTAAATCCACAGGTAGGAGCTGCATCGCTAGCCAGCGGCTCTGTTGACGCATTTGTCAGCCTCACTGACGCCTATAACCTGGAAGATAAAAAAGTCGGCAAAATCATCTGGTCGACCAAGAACTCGCCAGCCGACTGGAAGTTGTTTGGTGGCTTGTGGGGAAGCAATGAATTCGTGCAGAAATATCCTGAAATTACCCAGATTATTGCTAACTCTTATGTGAAGGCGAGTTACTGGATATCGCAGGATAAGAACCGTGAACAGTATATTAAAGAGTATGCGAGCCAGGTCCAGCCTGAAAGCGTGATCCGCCGTGATTACGATAATGACAGCGTAAGCTGGAAGGATCGATGGTCACCGCTGTACGACCAAGCGCTGACTGAGCACTATCGCCGCTCTGTTGCTTATGCTCGTGAGTCTGGGCTGATCCAGAACGATATTGATCTTGGCAAGTTGCTGAATCCTAGATTCGTTAATCAGGCGATCAAAGAGTTGAAGATTGATAACTACTGGGTCAATACTACTTTTCAGGCGAAGAACTAGCCTGTATTAAAGCCCGTTCGACCCCTCTCGTTTTATTTACAGACCTCTATTCCCTAGTGATGGAATAGAGGTCTTTTTCATTATTGGAAGGTGTGTTGCTCAGGCAACAGTCATACAGTTGCTGATGTTCTGGCAACAGCTAAATTCCTCATTATCTATGTGGTAAAAATCATAACTTATTGATATTTAATGATATTAAATTTTATTTTAGGCTTGGCATAGCGATTGCGTATATAGCCAATGAGTTTAATGATGTATCACTATATTCAGTTGCGCACTGGGTATACGCAGTTCAATTTTGGAGATTAAGTAGTATGAGTTCAATCAATACGGTGCTCAATTTCACCGCCCACAAGCCCCATGCCAATGCTGAGTCGGCTACAGATGCATCAAGAGCATCGGCCAAGGCTGGCGTGTTGCATCAGTTGCCTGTGCATAGCGAGGTGGCCAAGCCACTTGTACCAAAACCAATAGTACTCAAGATTAGCCAAGTGGCTAAAGAGTACGCGCTGAGTGGCAAGCAGTTGAAAGTGTTGGAAGGTATTGATCTGGAAGTACGTCAGGGCGAATTCGTCTCTATCGTCGGCGCCAGTGGTTGCGGTAAATCAACTTTGCTACGCCTGATCGCTGGCTTGGATGCTGGATATGACGGCAATATTGTCTATCTGGGCAAGACTGTCCGTGAGACCGATCTCAGCCGCGGTATTGTTTTTCAAGAACATCGTTTATTTCCCTGGCTGACAGTTGAAGAAAACATATTGCTGGCTTTTTCAGCAACCGATGTAACCAAAGCCGAACGGAAAGCCCGCGTAAAAGCCCAGATTGAAGTGGTTGGTTTGAGCGGTTTTGAAAAAGCTTACCCACACCAGATTTCAGGTGGTATGTCACAACGCGTAGCAATTGCCCGTGCGCTGATATTACGCCCTAAATTGCTATTGCTGGATGAGCCATTCGCGGCATTGGATGCCTTGACCCGTCTGAAGTTACAGCAAGAACTGGTGCGCCTATGGGAGCAGGAAGACCTGACCACCATCCTGGTGACCCACGATGTTGAAGAAGCTGTATTCCTCGGCGACAGCGTTGTTGTCATGGAATCGCACCCAGGTCGTATCAAACGCATCGTCCCAGTCAATCTGTCACGGCCGCATGTGCGCGCCGATCTTGAGTTTCAGCGCATCAAGGAAGATGTGCTGCAGGACTTTGTTTAGAACGCATTACTGAATTTTATATGAGCTATCAAAAGGAGGTGTCAAGTGTCTAGTGCCTTGAATTCATCGATTGCATTACCGCAGGCCGATTTTGTGCCAGTAAGGGAAGCCTTAGCGAAAAGCCTGTCGAACGCGAGTGAGCGCTTTGATTCTTTTCGATTTGCGCAGCTATTGCGTACTGAGGAAAAGCCGCGCAGCCTTACACGAAAAGATTACCTGATACTAGGTTTGTTGGTAGTCGCAGCGCACTTTGCAGGTGTAGAAGGTTATCTACATTCATTAGCGACCCCCAGTATTATCAAGCCGCAAAAGACTGAGGTTGAAGTTTTGCTGATCAAGCCAGTCGTGGTTCCACCAATGCAGGTCGAGCCGCCTAAGCCGATTCCGCCGCAGCCAAAAATTGAGCCTAAGCCACAGCCAGCACGTCCAACACCAGCATTACGCACAGCGCCTGCTGAGCAGAATATTGCGCCTGACGATCTGACCGTACCTGAGAACACGACTGCGACTAAAACCACAGAGCCTGTTGCCGCAGTGCCGACTCCACCGCCAGCTCCCCCTGCACCAAAGGAAGAGCCATTGACTGAAGCTTCTGGTTATGCCGGATACCTGAATAATCCACCACCTGAGTACCCAGCGTTTGCTCAACGCCAGGGCTGGGAGGGTAGGGTGGTTCTGCGTGTGCATGTACAAGCTAACGGCAAAGCCAGCAGTGTGGATGTAAAGCAGACCAGTGGTCGCAAGACGCTGGATGATGCGGCTCTGGAAGTGGTTAAAACCTGGACATTTGCTCCAGCCAAGCGTGGCACTACGCCAGTGGATGGCTGGGCCACAGTGCCAATTGAATTCAAGCTTGGTAAGTAACAGGCAGAAGTAATAAGTAAGATCAATCGTATATCAATATTATTTATATTAAGGAAATCAAAATGTTAAATGTATCTTCATCAACATCCCTCGTGGTACAGGGCGTGCTCTGGACACTGGTTGTATTCTCGGTTGTCACTTGGACACTATTATTGGTTAAAGGCGTGCAGAATTTTCGCGCAAGCAACCAGAACAAGAAATACAAATCTGCTTTCTGGAGCGCATCTAGCCTGCTTGCTGCTTCTGAAGTAACAGAATTCAATGGCCCAACTTCTAGAGTCGCGACTGCAGGTTTCAACGCGCTGCGTGATGCTGACAATCATGAATCGCACGATTTGGAACACAGCGGGGATAGGCAAGATCTTCTGGAACGTACACTGCGCCAGCAAATCCAGAAAGAACGTCGTAGCCTGGAAACTGGTTTGGCTGTGCTTGCCAGTATCGGTAGCACTTCACCATTCGTCGGCCTATTCGGTACCGTGTGGGGCATCATGCATGCGCTGACCGATATCAGCAAACTGGGCTCAGCGAGTCTGGAAGTAGTGGCTGGCCCTATCGGCGAGGCGCTGATTGCTACTGGTTTTGGTATCGCAGTCGCGGTGCCTGCTGTACTGGCATACAACTTTTTCCTACGTCGTTTGAAAACCACCACTGGCGACCTGGATGACTTCGCTGCTGACTTGATCAACCTGTCACGCAAAGTCAGCTTCCGCGGCAAAGCCCAGAGCGTCAATAGCAAGGCCGCCAATAGCGATGCACACGGCAGTCATGCTAACAACCCAACCTCCGTGGTTAATCTGAAAAAAGAGGCATACGCATAATGGCTTTCTCATCCAATACTGATGGCGATGAAGTTCTGAGCGAGATCAACATCACACCGCTGGTGGACGTGATGTTGGTATTGCTGGTGGCTTTCATCGTCACGGCACCACTGCTGAATAATGCAGTCCACGTTAACCTGCCGAAAACGGCAGCTACCCATCCACCTGAGCCTGCCAAGCCAGTGACCGTGAGTGTGAATGCAGAAGGCAAGGTCTATGTTGACAAAACGGAATATCCACTCACTGGTTTAGAACGTGAATTGAAGACTTTGCATGACGAAAATCCTGATCTGACCCTGCATCTGAGTTCAGATGAATCCGTGAATTACGGTACGGTAGCCAAGGTGATGGCGTCAATAGAACGTGCTGGCATCACCAAGCTGGCAGTGCTGACGCAGGCTGATTGAAAGCCATGAAGAGTACACCAGTTCAGCAGCATCATTGTTTAAAAAGTAAATAGAGGATCAAGCAGTGCAACATCATAAAAGACTACCCTGGCTGGCATGGCTATCGCCTATCGTATTGTTGCTGGTCTGGGCATGGGTGGCGCATATCGGGCTGATATCGCCGCGGTTGCTTTCTTCACCTTTACGCGTTTACCAGACCTTTCTTGAACTGCTGAGCTCTGGCGAATTACAGGAAAACCTGCTGAAGACTATGTATCGTCTCACGCTAGGCTTTGGCATAGGTGCTGTTAGCGGCCTGTTATTTGGGATAGTGATGGCAGTATCGCGCAATGCAGAGGATTTTTTTGCGCCTGTGTTTCACGCGATCAGGCAGATTCCCACTATTGCCTTGTTGCCGATTTTTATCCTGATATTTGGCATTGATGAAAGCTTCAAGATTGCAATTGTAGTGATGCTGACATTTTTCTCAGTGGCTCTGGCATCTTATGAGGCAACCAAAGGTGTATCACAGAACTACTTCGAGGTAGCACAGATATATCGGCTACCGACGGTAACTGTGTATCGCAAGCTGATTCTGCCTGCCATATTGCTGCCGACCTTCACTGGTTTACGCATTGCCTTTACTCGCTCTTGGACGATATTGATCGCTTCAGAGTTGTTAGTGGCAGATAGCGGTATAGGCCAGATGATGCAAGCGGGCAGGGATATGTTCAGGCTTGACATCGTGTTGGTTGGTGTTGTGGTGACTGGACTGATTGGTTTTGCGATAGACCGCATATTCAAGCTGGGCGAGAAATACCTTATTCCATGGCGTGTCGCGCACAACTAATTATCAGCATCAGGCAAATTCTTAAATGACAAATTTTTATAGTAAAGACCAGATAATCAGAATATCAAAGGGCTGGGTAGTGCCCATCCTTATCCTGCTGGTCTGGGAATACATGGCACACCAGGATCCTTCGCACGCTTATGCTTTTGCTTCGATCGAGGATATGATTAAAGCTACCAAGGAAACCTGGGCAACTGGCGAATTGCCGCAAAGCCTGAATGCAAGTATTTCAAGAGCTGTGATTGGTCTGCTGATTGGCGGTAGTATCGGTTTTATCCTTGGTACGCTGATGTCAGTGTCGCGTTTGGTCGATAGTATATTCGGCCCTATCTACCATCTTTTACGCCAAGTGCCCTTGCTGGGCCTGACTCCATTATTAAGCTTGTGGCTGGGTAATGGCGACCCTGCCAAGTTGTTTGTAGTCTGCCTGTCTGCATTCTATCCATTGGTGCTCGCAACTTATGAAAGCCTGAACCAAGTTGAAGCTAAATATCGCGAAGTGGGCAGTGTTTTTAAGCTGAGCCGTAGTGCCACTTTCTTCCGTATTCTGTTACCTGCTGCCTTGCCGAATATCTTTACCGGACTTTCGTTCGCGCTAGCTTTTGCCTGGCTGGCGACGATCGGCAGCGAGATACTGTTCAATGCTGGCGCAGGTCTGGGCAATATGATGATGAACGCACAAAGCCTGGCTCGCATGGATACGCTGATCGTTGTGACCATTTTGATAGGCCTATTAGGCTTTGGCATGAATTTCGTGATCAATCGGTTGGGCGATTATCTGTTTCGCTGGCGCTATACGCATAAAGCTTAACAATAAAAAGATAGACGAAAGGGTTCAGCAACATGAGTCAACACCAGGAAAATAAGAACAATCAATTCTGGTATACACGTTCACCTGTACCAACAGCGTTGGGTATCGCCATCCAGTTAGGCTGGCTCGAAGAAGAGTTCAGTAATGACCCAATATCCATCAAGTCATTGAAGGAGTCAGACAAGCCTTCGGAGTTGTTTTCACACTTTGATCACCACCTGCCTAACTCATTCCGTCAGGGAGGCAATACGCCTGCAATCTGGGCGCGCGCTCAGGGTCGCGAAACACGTGTCATCGGTTTGAGTTGGACAGATGAATATCAAGTCATCATTAGCTTGCCGAAGTCTGGCGTAAACAGTATTCGCGACTTGCGTGGACGTAAGGTCGGCATTCCCAAGCATGAGATTGCTACTGATTACAACCGAGCCGCTGCGCTGCGTGCATTCGAAGTATCGCTGCAATATGAAGGCTTGAACCTGCAGGATATCGAACTGGTTGATTTGCCGGATTCGGCCTATATTTCAGTTAACCAGAGCGATAATGTTGGTGGCTTTGGCCAAGCACGTCACGGCTACGTTAATGAAGTCTATGCGCTGGTGCGCGGTGAAGTTGATGCCATTTACGTCAAGGATGTACGTGGCGCAGAAATCACCCATCTGCTGGGCGCCCAAGTAATTTTTGATTTGGGTTTTCACCCCGACCCCTATATCCGCATCAGTAACTGTGCACCTCGTACATTAACGGTGAATGTTGATACCATAGAAAATCATCCCGATATCGTGACTCGCTTTTTGCGCAAAGTAGCGGAAGCCGGCGAGTGGGCGAAACGCCATCCTGCTGAGACTATCTCGTATATTTCGCGTGAAACCGGTTCCTCAGAAGCCTTGGTCAGCAAGGTCTATGGTCCACAGTTGCATCAGAGTCTATCGGTTAACCTGGATGAGCAATCAATCAAGGGCTTAGAAACAGCCAAGGACTTTCTGCTGAAACACGGTTTTATTCATTACAATTTTTCAGTCAATGATTGGATCGATACACGGCCGCTAAAAGCAGTGCGTTCCAATGTCAGAAAAATCGCTTAATCGTTTTAAAGTTGGTTGGTTGCTGCGTGATGGAGACTAATTAAAATCATCAAATTGCATTTCTTTGTCTGAGCAAACCATACTCACGCCTTGAGTTTCTTTTTCGCCACCAAACAATAGCACCCGTGATGCTAAGCATTGCCACTACAATGCCCATCACGGAAATGATAATGCGCCCAGGCAAGCCAAGTATGCGACCAGAATGTAATGGAAACTGGGCCTGCACAAATATATCGGCTGCTGTTCCTTTCCATGGTTGGCGATCACCTAGGTATTGCCCATTATTACCATCGTAATACAACTGTTTATGTCCCACTCCACCTGAGCCTTTTTCATCCTCAGGATAAAAAAACTGTACTCCATAAATCCCGAAATTTGGCGCATAGAACACTGCGCCTGCAGGTTCATCCCAACCTCTGGCTTTCGCTTCTCTTTCCGCTTTTGCTATGACCTTAGCTAGGTTAAGCACTGGAATTATTGGTTGGTGTAATGCTGTCGGCGGGCGAGTTTCAAATGGTGAGGGTGTCACCTTTGAAACTACTGACATCATCGGATAAAACACTTCCCGGTATAGATTCAATGAAAACGCGGTGAAAGCAATAATGAACAAAAGCCCCCAAGTCCAAAGACTAACCGCCCGATGCAGGTCAAAATTCAGTTTGCTTGCGCCGCCACGCCAGCGTATTTTCCATGCTGTCCACCAGCGCTGCCGCCAGGAATTACTTCGACCAGCCGTAAGCAAAGCTGCGCGGGGTGGGATTTTTCGGCCAGCGGGTAACGTCAGGTAAAAGCCAATAAAACTATCCAGTGTCCAGAGTATGGCAACTCCTCCCAATAGCCAGATACCCCAGCGATCTGTGCCCCACATCTCAGGTATTTGTAGGCTGAAATGCAATTTATACAGGAATGAAACAAAGGTTTCTCTGGTGATTGGCCAGATAGCTCCCCATTCGCGCTTGCCGAGTTCAGTCCCCGTGACAGGATCAATAAACACCTGATTGAATCCAGTCTCATACAGACGGCCAGTTGTTGGGTTTACACGCGGACTTACATTAATTTCCAGCGATTCCCCGCTTTCTACAAAGAGCGGGATAAAGTTGACTATCACCTGCGGGTAACGACTTTCAACTTGCTTTGCGATCTCAATGGAAGATAGCGCTGGGCCAATAGTCTTGACCTTTGTCAGCTGTGGGTTCAGCCAGTGATCTAGTTCATGATCCCAGGAAATGACGGCCCCGGTCAGGCCAGTAAATACCAGAAATAGGGCCATGAACAGACCGACATAGCGATGGACGTAAACCCAGAAATGACGCATGTTGGGTATTGCCTAGTAATTCCAGGTCAGGGTGGTGCTTGCATTCACTGGAGCGCCGGAATAACCCTGACCATAACTACCCCACATCAAGCTGGTCAGGTATTTTTCATTAGTAATGTTGTAAGCATTTATTGACGCATTCCAGTGCTTATCAATCTCATAACTCGCCATCATATTAACTAAGGCATATTTAGGTTGTTCTACCCTGACATTACCGACATAGACATAAGTATCGTCCTGCCAATTAACACTGGCACCGACTTTCAGTTTGTTGATATAAGGCACCTGGTAAACGCCACTTAACTTTAGCGTTTGCTTAGGGGTGTAGGTTTTTACATCATTATCGTTTTCATCTTTTACACTAGCTAATCTGGTGTACCCACCCATAAATTTAAGGCGTGGTGTTAGCTCGCCAGAGACATCAAATTCATAACCTAAAGTAGTTGCATTGATACCTTGATAAACAGTCTGTATGCCTACCGTACCGGCTGCTTGTGCCACGTTCTGCTGTTCAGATTTGAATACGGCAAAGGAAGTATTCAGGTTCTCAAATAACTCGCTTTTGACGCCAGCCTCGTAATTCTTACCTTCAAGAGGAGCAAGTGGCTGCAGATTCTTATCAAGTTTGGTTTCTGGATTGTAAATACCGGTATAGCTTGCATAGAGTGAGTGGGTTTTATTCAGGTCGTAAACTGCGCCGATATAAGGTGTCACCTTGTTATTGGCTTCTGCCTGACGTGCCACGCCATAACCAAAACCATCCAACTTATAGCTGACCATGTTGCCGCCTGTCGTCACTTTCAGCTTGTCAGTAACATTGAATTTAGCAGCAGCATAGGTGTTGAGACGTTTTACACTGAATGAAGCACCGTTAGGGGAGTTCACAAATACTGGTTCTGGTAAGGTCGCAATATTATCAAAGCTTGTGAGCGCGACAGTGCCATAACTTGCCACCTGTTCTTTTTCATCATAAGTACCTCTTGACCAGTTTGTACCTACAACCAACTCATGTTCACGTCCACCAAGGCTAAATGGACCAGAAACATAAGCATCTGCTACCAGCTCTTTATAAGTATCCTGGTAAGCGCCAGGCAACCCAACTAACCCAAGCCCTGTCGTGCGATTTTCATTGCCATAGACATAAAGCAGTTTTGAGTCGCCGATCAACTCTTTTCGAGTAAGCTGAGTTTTTATTTTCCAGCCGTTGTCTAACTCATGCGTTAATTCACTAAATGTTGTATTGGTCTTATTGTTCCAGTAACTCCAGCTGGCACCTGTACTGGCTGAAGTGTTGTAGTTGCGTCTCGTGCCATCTGAATAAAGTAAGGGCAACGTCCCCCACATTGGACTATTACTATCATTTGTTTGATATGTATGTCCGAAAGCTACTTTAGTCTTATCAGTAATGTCAGCCTCAATAATGCCAGATATGACATTTCGCTCTTGGCTATAACGATCAAGATAGGAATCACGATTCTGGTTGGCGAGCACAAGACGACCACGTACATTGCCTGCATCATTCAATGGACCAGATACATCAGCATCAAGTCTCCGATTGTTCCATGAACCAGCTGTCAGGCTGACCTTGGCCTGAAAATCCTGAGTTGGGCGCTTGCGGACGAAATTGACTGTAGCGGATGGATTGCCTGTGCCTGATAATAAGCCATTAGCACCACGCAAAACTTCAATTCTGTCATACATCGCAGTATCAACATCCCCTAGCTGTAAACTATCTGGGAATGGCACACCCAAACCATCTACCTGAAAATTGGTGATGTCTGAGCCACGCGCTGTGTAATACGTACGGTCTGTTTCTGATTTCTCGACTTTTATTCCCGTAGTCAAATCAAGTACGTCATTAATAGTAGATAACCGGAAGTCATCCATGAATTCTCTGGTAACAACTGAGATGGATTGTGGTGTTTCGCGAATTGAAGTATCTAAGCGGGTAGCGCTTGAAGATGAATGCACAGTATAGGACTTGGTTTTCTCGGAAGGCTGGTTGTCATCTGCTTTGGCAGTAACTTTTACTTCTTCCAAGGTCTGCTGATCTGCAATTGCCAGATACGGGGTTAATCCCCAGACAGCAACAATCGCAACCGCGATTGGAGATTTACTTAGCATATAAGCCCTTTAATTATGATTAACAATACAGATGTCACTTGAATATTTATGGCATTAATAACCGTAATGCTAATGATAATAGTTCTTATTTGCAATAGTAAATTAGAGTTGTTAGTATGTTTACTTAGTCTTTGATGTCCGCTTTTGGTCGTTAGCAGCACTTAGAGTTAATCGATATTGCTCTCAGATCGGCAATTGGGATGGCTACATTCACTTTCAACTATTGGTTAATTTGACTGTAATACTCGTTTACTAATAGTTGCTTTCAAAAAAGTGAATACAGATACAAAACCTGCGAAACCACAAGAGAATTAAACTCTGGATCCTAGTTTAACCAGTCAGAATGATATTTAAGATATTCTGGAAGTTAGGTTCACTCGCGCACTCATAGGTGCTCGGTTTAAAGTAGAATTCAAGATAATTTCAATCTTTCGAATTAATTTCCCAGATAATTTATTTTGTAGCCCAATTTTGCTACGGGAAACCTAAAAACTTTCTAGGTTACTCATGGGCTACAAAATGTTGGGTTTACATGGGTTCAGATGAGCTCACTCTGGCAATAGCGAAAAGTAAATCATTGAGTAAAAACAAAGAAATAAACGATAAGTTAGCGGGTGGTGAACAGCACACGCCGATGATGCGCCAGTATTTGGGCATCAAGGCGCAATACCCCGATATGTTGCTGTTTTATCGCATGGGTGACTTTTATGAGTTGTTCCATGAAGATGCCGAAAAAGCCTCGCGCCTTCTGGGCATTACGCTCACCAAGCGCGGTGCCTCAAATGGTGAGCCGATCAAGATGGCGGGTGTGCCTTACCACGCGGCAGAGCAATATCTAGCCAAGCTGACCAAGCTCGGTGAAGCGGTCGCGATTTGCGAGCAGATTGGCGACCCTGCCACTAGCAAAGGGCCCGTTGAGCGGCAAGTGGCCCGCATATTAACTCCAGGAACACTCACTGATAGCGCCTTACTTGATGAGCGGCGTGATAATTTATTGCTCGCGATTTATGCGGCTGAAGGCTTGTTGGGGTTGGCGCGTATCAACCTCGCTTCAGGTCAGTTTGTGCTGAATGAAATCGCGCCAGGCTTGTTATTGCAAGAATTAGAAAGGATTAGTCCAGCGGAGATTTTGCATGCGGATGATTTTTCGCATGCCGCGCTGGATAATATCAAATGCCCTAAAAAGCGCCTAGCACCTTGGCAGTTTGATCTCGATTCCGCCAAGCAAAGCCTGACCAAACAATTCAACACCTATGATCTCGATGGTTACGGTTGTGCCGATTTAAGCCCTGCTATTAGCGCGGCGGGTGCTTTGTTGGATTACATCAAGCACACCCAGCGTACGACCTTGCCGCATATCAACGGCCTTTCGGTGGAACAATCCAGTAGCTATGTTCAACTGGATGCAGCGACTAGACGTAATTTGGAAATCGACCAAACCCTGCGTGGTGAAGCCTCACCAACCTTATATTCATTGTTGGATACTACGCAAACCGCCATGGGCGCGCGGCTTCTGCGGCATTGGCTGCATCACCCAATGCGCAATCACACCAATATTGCTGCCCGTCATGATGCTGTGCGTACCTTGCTTGGCGGTGATGCATCGCTAAGAAGTCTATTGCGACCGATAGGCGATATCGAACGTATCACAGCGCGTATTGCATTAAAAACCGCCAGGCCACGAGATTTATCTGGTTTGCGTGAAAGCTTGAGCCAGCTCCCTTTGCTGCAAGCTGCGCTAGCAAATACTGCTTCGCCATTACTCCAGCGACTGGCGGAAGAGATTGAAACGCCACAAGTACTAATTGAGCTTATTCAAAAATCTATCAAGCCAGAACCCTCATCAGTGCTGCGTGAGGGCGGGGTGATCGCTGATGGGTTTGATGCCGAACTGGATGAGTTGCGCAGCATACAAACCAATTGTGGCGAGTTTTTGCTCAAATTCGAGGCTGAAGAAAAGGCGCGTACTGGCCTCAATAATCTCAAAGTTGAGTACAACAGCGTGCATGGTTTTTACATTGAGATTAGTCGAGCACAGGCTGAATCTGCGCCCGCTGAATATCGCCGCCGTCAAACACTAAAGAATGCCGAGCGCTTTATCACCCCAGAACTCAAGGCGTTCGAAGATAAAGTGCTCTCTGCCAATGACCGTGCGCTGGCACGCGAGAAATATCTTTACGACTTGCTGCTTGATCAACTCGCGCCTTACATCGCCGCCTTGCAAAAAAATGCCCTCGGTGTCGCCGCGCTGGATGTCCTTAGTACCTTTGCCGAACGTGCAAACGCCTTGAATTATGTGCAGCCAGAGTTTAGCAGCGAGGCAGGCATTGCCATTACGGCTGGTCGTCACCCTGTGGTTGAACAAATCGCCCAGCCCTTTATCGCCAACGATGTCATGCTCACGCCTTATCGCCAGTTGTTGTTGATTACCGGGCCTAATATGGGCGGTAAATCGACCTACATGCGGCAAACGGCGCTGATTGTTTTACTGGCACATTGTGGCTGCTTTGTACCTGCCGCAGCGGCCAAAATCGGCAATATAGATCGTATTTTTACCCGAATTGGCGCATCGGATGACCTTGCTGGTGGCCGCTCTACCTTCATGGTGGAAATGACCGAAACTGCCAATATTCTGCACAATGCTACAGAACATAGTTTGGTATTGCTGGATGAAATCGGTCGCGGCACTTCTACTTTTGACGGCCTAGCACTGGCATGGGCGGTAGCGAAACAATTGCTTGAGAAAAACCGCAGCTACACGCTATTTGCCACCCATTATTTTGAGTTGACCAGAATTACCGAAGATTATAAACAGGCCGCCAATGTGCATCTGGATGCGGTTGAACATGCTAGCAATATCGTCTTTCTGCACAGTGTGGAAGAAGGCCCAGCCAGCCAAAGCTACGGCCTGCAAGTCGCCCAACTGGCGGGCATTCCCAAATCTGTAGTCACCTCTGCCAAGCGTAAATTGGCACAACTCGAACTCAACCAGATCGCCCAGCAAAGCCCAAGCGCACAAGGCGATATGTTCGTCTCTGCTGAACAAGTACCAGAGCCAGTGCCACACCCTGCAATCAGTGAATTGGAAACGATAGAGCCTGATGAGCTAACGCCTAAGCAGGCATTGGAGATGCTATATAAGCTCAAAACATTGCTGTAATAGCAGTGTTCTCCAGCAATACTCTTTTACACAAATATACGCATTGTTACGTCAGCGACATAAACCACTTACAAAGCGGCCTTAAAGTAACCATAACTACTCATCTCCCTTTGGTAGTCTAAGGCTGCATCAGGCAAGGTTTATTAATCTGCCCAGATGTGGCCTTTATTTTTCACCTAGTTTATAAAGCAGATATTGCTACTGAATAGAGTGCACTGTGGGTTTCTAACGGGCAATGAAGAGTCAAAATGAACATCAGAATTGCTACTGAAAAAGACAAACCCTTAATATGGTCCATCATCGAACCCGTATTTAGAGCAGGTGAAACCTATGCTATAGATTCAAATATAGGTAGAGGCGCTGCCATCGACTACTGGTTTGGCCCTGACAAAACAACATTTGTCTTGGAGCAAGATGGCGATATCCTTGGTACATATTACATCCGAACTAATCAGGCAGGTGGCGGTAGTCACGTATGCAATTGTGGATATATCACAGCAGCACATGCCTCTGGCCGTGGGATAGCGCGCAAGATGTGTGAACACTCATTGGAGTATGCAAAGTCCAAGGGATACTTAGGCATGCAGTTTAATTTTGTGGTGAGTTCGAATGTTCGTGCGGTAGCACTATGGAAATCTATTGGTTTTAATACTATAGGAATATTGCCTCGGGCATTCAATCACCCAGCTCTTGGCTATATGGATGCGTTGGTGATGTTCAAGGCGTTAGATTAGTGAGTTCTTGAGAAACATTCTGCAGATTGCAGCTAATAAAAAAGCACCCTGATGGGTGCTTTTTTTTACATTAGAGCCTTACAGCTAAAAACTAGTGATGATGCCCGCCAGCACCATGCACATGTTCGTGCTCTACCTCTTCTTTGCTGGCTGAGCGCACCGCAGTGATGCTGGCTTTGAACAGTACACGTTCACCAGCCCAAGGGTGGTTGCCATCAACGACAACTTTGCCGTCTTCAATATTGGTGATGGTGTACAGAATCACCTCGCCAGTATCGTCTTCACCTTCAAATTGCTGGCCAACTTTGATGTCTTTGCTCGGGAATGCGGTGGCTGGTTCGATTTGCACCAGTTCTTCATCGTATTCACCGAATGCATCAGCTGGCTCAAGGGTTATTTCAACCACATCGCCGACTGACTTGCCATGTAGTTCTTCTTCAACACGCGGGAAAATATTGTCGTAGCCGCCATGCAGGTAAGTTACAGGCTCCTGGCTTGATTCAAGCACTTCGCCATCGGAGTTGCGGAGTTCATATGTCATAGAGACAACGGTGTTCATAGAGATTTGCATGGTCTAAGTACCTTAAATTTAGAGTGTTTTAACAAAATTGAGTATTTCGGCCGCATGGCCTTTGGCAACCACACCATATTGCATCTGGCGCAGTGTGCCCGTGCTATCAATCACAAAAGTGGAGCGGACGATGCCCATTTTGCGAATACCATCTTTTTCTTTTTCCTGCCAAACGCCGTATTTCTCGCAGATTTTACCTTCACTATCGGCTAGCAAGCTGACAGCCAAACCGTGTTTATCACGAAATGCGGCGTGGCTAATGCAATCATCTTTGCTGACGCCGACTACCAATGCATTGGCCTTGATGAATTCGTCTTCCAGGTCACTAAATTCAATCGCTTCGAGCGTACAGCCCGGTGTGTCATCTTTAGGGTAAAAATAGAGGACTACATTCTTCCCACGCAGTTTGGACAGCTTGAACATTTCCATGTCAGCATCTGGTAATGAAAAATCAGGGGCGTGTAAACCAAGCTGCGGCATAAGTTTCTTGCGGAAATGAATTGGTTTAAATTCTAACCTATTTCTATCCATAATTCGCAATGCGCTATGATACTGACATGAAAAAAACACCCGAAACCCAAGCATTTAACCCCCAGCCATTAGCCTTGCTGGGCAATATAAGCGCTGAGCAATTTTTGGCAGAATACTGGCAGAAAAAGCCTTTGCTGATTCGTGGCGCTATCCCTGAATTTACTGGCCTATTAAGCCCAGAGGAGCTTGCTGGGTTGGCTTGCGAGGATGAGGTGCAATCGCGGCTAGTGATTCAACAGACAAAAAAATGGCAGGTAAAACATGGGGCTTTTGATGAAGATGATTTTCTGAAATTACCCAAAAAGAATTGGACCTTGCTGGTGCAAGGTGTGAATCACCATCTGCCAGAAGCGGCTGAATTATTGAGTATGTTTAATTTTATCCCCCATACACGGCTGGATGACCTTATGGTGAGCTATGCCCCTGATGGTGGTGGCGTTGGCCCGCATCTGGACTCGTATGA
This sequence comes from Methyloradius sp., assembly GCA_035460505.1. Classification (GTDB taxonomy): domain Bacteria; phylum Pseudomonadota; class Gammaproteobacteria; order Burkholderiales; family Methylophilaceae; genus Methyloradius. The sequence continues at coordinate 24,287 of DATHWP010000007.1, forward strand.
TGTATTTTTACTGCAAGGGCAGGGGCAGCGTTTGTGGCGCATTAGTGAGCAGGATGACCATACATTAGTACCCGATGCGCCTTTGCGTATATTGCAAAATTTTGAAACCCAGCAGGAGTGGCTGCTAGAGGCCGGAGATATGTTGTATTTGCCACCCAAGCTTGCCCATTGGGGCATTGCCGTCGGCGATTGTATGACTTATTCCATCGGTTTCCGTGCGCCTTCTGCGGCGGAGTTGGCGAGTGAGTTCTTGGCTTATTTGCAGGAAACAAAAACTTTTTCGGGATTGTATGCAGACCCAGACTTGACTCTGCAAACGCACCCCGCAGAAATCAGCCCATCCATGACGCAAAAAGTCAGTGCGATATTGCAGCAGGTTAAATGGAATGAATCAGATGTCACCCAATTTCTGGGGCGCTATCTATCAGAGCCTAAGCCAGACGTGGTGTTTGAACAGCCTGGAAAAATAAGCGAGAAAGTATTTATTGAGCAATTAAAAAAACATGGCCTTCAATTAAGCCTGAAGAGCCAAATGTTGTTTCACGATGAGTATTTTTTTATCAATGGTGAGCAATTTGAGTTTTCAAATGGCACTTCAGGGATGCTGAGAAAATTGGCTGATCAGCGTTTTATTTCAGCCACTGAATTAGCTAATATTCAAGATGACACGCTGATTCAACAGTTTTATCAGTGGTACTTGGCTGGCTATGTAGAGAGCAAAAAGAGATAGGAGTCGCTATGCACGAAAGCAATGATCAACTTACCCAGAACACCATATTGTTAAGTGAGCGGGATTACCAAGCCGCGATTGATATTGTGATTGCGCAGGCCGAGCGTGAGTTACTGATATTTGATCAGGATTTAGCGCGGGGCGATTATGCAAGTATCAAACGCACAGAGTTGATTCGCACTTTTTTGGCAAAAAGCCGAAGTAATAAGCTGATAGTGGTTGTGCATGATGCATCCTACTTTATGCAGTCTTGCCCGCGCTTATTTGGCTTGCTTGAAATCTACGGCCACAGCATGACGGTGTATCAAACCAATGAAGAGGCCAAAGTGGCTAAGGATTGTTTTGTGATTGCTGATCAATCCCACTACATTCGCAGGTTTCATATCGACCAGGCGCGGTTTAAATATGCCTTGAATGATATTGATACAGCAGCCATGTTGAATATGCGATTTGAAGAGTTGCTACAAGCGACTAGCCACACTATCTCGCCCACCAGTTTGGGTTTATAAAAAGGCAACATGATGCTTAAAAGAGTCGGTTTGTTTCTTTGCCTTTCTTTATTTTGCCTTTGTGCACAGGCCTTAGAGTTCAAGATTATTACCTTACAGCATCGATTTGCATCAGACATTATTCCTACTATCCAGTCTATGGTGGGCGATGATGGCAATGTGAGCGGTATTGATAACCAGTTGCTTGTTCGTGCCTCGCCTGAGCGCATGGCGATGATCGAGCAAATCGTGGCTACGCTCGATAGCGCCAGAAAAAACCTGCGTATCACCGTCAGCCATGAAGATATGCGCCAGAGTAATAGCAATCAGGCTGGGGTAAGCGGTAATGCGCGAATTGGCAACACAGACATCAATCTTGGCCAGCCCCGCCGAGGATATGGCCAGGACAACCTAGAGATTGATATTGGGCAACATGAAAATACAACAAGCCAATCAGGCAGTGAATTTATTACGGTAAGCGACAGCGGCAGCGCTTTTCTTCGTGTGGGGCAATCTGTACCATTTACGCAACAGTGGCTGGTATGGACTCAGCAATATGCGCATATTCAACAAGCTACCATCTATCAAGACATTACGACAGGGTTTGCAGTGAGGCCGCGTATGATTGGCGGGCAAGTTGAATTAGAGGTAAGCCCACGGATTTCTAGTCTGAGTAGCGGTGATGTCATTGATTTTCAGGCTTTATCGACCGTTGTTCGTGTAACACCCGGGCAATGGTTCGATTTAGGTGGCACTATGCAAACACGTGATAATGTCAGCCGCGCTATTTTAAGTGGTCAAGGTAGTAGTGGTAGCCAACAATCCAGACTGATGATTAAAGTTGATGAATGAAACGCTTGAAAGCGGCTTCAAGCGCCAGATTCTTGCTCGTTTTGGTTTCAAAATAGGCAGAATTAAGACAATTTCAAGAAAACTAAACTAACTTGCAGAAAAAGGCTGGTTTTTTTTCTCGGAGATGGTAGAATTTTCTGCAATCGGTAGCGCCAAAGGGCGTTGTCGTAAAGAACTTTAAAATTTATCGACTTCATTGTTAAGGGAAACAAAAATGACACGTTCCGTACTGTTCGCTGCTCTGCTAGCTCTTGGTCTTACCGCTTGTGGTCCTAAAGAAGAAGCTCCTGTTGAAGCTCCAGCTGCTGAAGCTCCAGCTGCACCAGCTCCTGAAGCTACTCCAGCACCAGCTCCTGAAGCTGCACCTGCTGAAGCTCCAGCTGCTCCTGCTGAAGCTCCAGCTGCTCCTGCAACTGACGCTAAGTAATACTAGGCGCCATTTACTGGCGCTCGTGTAATGCTTAAACAAAAAGCCGACTTTTAGTCGGCTTTTTGTTTTGCACAGTTCAGTTTTAGATTGCTGTGAGTTTTTGCATTAGAGGAGCGTATTCAGGCAATTTGTCGCCATGTAAAACCCAGCTCTTGTTCTGCAATTCCTATCCAATCTTCTTCGCAATTTAATACCTGAGACAGCGCTTTTTTTACTAATACCTGCGAATTATTTTTAGCGCTTAAATGTGCAGCGATTAGGTGCTGTAATTTGCTTGTATTTATTTTATCTAAAATGCCAGCAGAGCTCTGATTGTCTAAATGCCCTAGTCGGCTGCTAACCCGTTGTTTTAATGTCCATGTATAAGGGCCATTCATTAACATATCTAAATCATGGTTACACTCGAGCAGAAGAGCATCGCAAGCATCGAGCATGGCTTCGATATGGGGTGTGGAAGTACCTGTGTCGGTGAGTACACCGAGTTTTTTATCGCCGTCGCCAAATACATACTGCACTGGTTCGCGCGCATCATGCGGTACGGGGAACGGTTGGACTTGAATATCACCTATCGAAAATAGCTGATGGCTATCAATGACATGAATGGCGATTTGGTGGTTATCGGGCAAAAGCCCTTCGACCATTTTGTAAGTGCCATGGGTCAACCAGACTGGAATACGATATTTATTCGCTATCTTGAATACACCGCCGGCATGGTCATCATGCTCATGCGTGACCAGAATGCCCGTGAGCGATTCTGGAGTGACGCCAAGACGTTCTAAGCGATTCACCGAGTCACGTATGCCAAAACCACAGTCCATCAGTAGCGTAGTTTGCTGGTGTTCGACTAACAAGCCGTTGCCAGCGCTGCCGCTACCGAGGGAAGCGAATCGCATTATTTCAACTGGTCATACAGCAAACTAATGATGCGATTAGCGGTGGCCGATTTCACAGGTTTGCCTTCCTTGTTAACTACGCTGATAGCTGAAGAAGTGCCGCCATCATTTTCATCGATACTGATGCGATATTGTTTTTCTGGATTGGTTTTGTCTTTGGTATCACCGCCCCAGAATTTAAGCTTGTCCGCCAAGCTTTTGTCATCTTTTTTCGCAACTACTGGTTCAGCCGTGTCGGTGTCCTCAACAGGTTTTTTGTCGTCGTCACCCCAGAATTTCAGCTTGTCGAGCAACCCTTTCTTTTCTTTTGCTGGAGGTGTGTCATCTATATCCACATCTGAATAACGTACATAGAACAAACCGTTAGAGCGGTCTTTGTCTTCTACCACAAAGCCGATTCGATCAAGCGCTAGACCTACACGGCGCCATGCGCGATCGAATGGGTCATTTGCAACTAAATGGAGTGTGCCATCGCTATCTTTGGTCAGTTTTGCACGCATTTCGGTGCTGGCCGCCGTGAGGATTGAACGTGATTTTTGTTCTTCTACGCCCAGTCGAACCATCAGGCGACGCATCAACTCTGCATCAATATCTTCTGCATCGGCACGCGCTTCGTCCTTCTTGGTACGAGCTAATGGATTTTTATAGCCACCTTCTACTGTGCCTAGTGTGGTGACGGTGCGTTCCTTGCCATCATCTTGTGCATCACTGACTGAACGGTGACTCAGATAGATTTCAGTGGTGTTATCGTCTTTACCGCGGTCAAGACGTGTACGGAATTTTTGTCTGGTTTGTAGTGTATTCAGTTTATCAAGCCAGCCTTGGAATTTATCCAGATAGTTACCGTTATCATCTTTAGTCAAGCTGGATGGATCTACCCATTCTGTTTCCATCACCCCAGTTTCAGGGTTTTCAACACGCACGGCAAAGCCAAGCTCAGACCAGAACTCGCGAATCACTGGCCATACTTTCTCTGGCGCAGCCTGAACTACCAACCAGCGTTGAGAGCCTGCACGCTCCAGTTTTACATTGTCAGGGTTCTGAAGAATTTTCGGTTCGCCGACGACTTGATCCGCTTGACTCTGGTTGTAGCTAGAATAAGTAGTAGAGCCACCAGGTACTGTGTAAGTGTCGCTGCTTGAGATCGAGGTGAGATCAGGGGGTACTTCAAGTGGGCGAGCACGGCCAGCCGCTTTGTAGTCAGATGATGTATCGATGAATGGAATGGAATCGCAAGCGGAGAGGCCGAATGCAAAGAGCGAGGCGAGTGCGATATTTCTAATCACGGTGGAATGCGGAGTGTTTCTTGGCATGCGTTCTTTCAACTCTACGATTCTCTTCACTTTACGATTCTCTTCACTTTTATATAGTATTTAATTGGTTTGGGATTTAGCGCTTGATTTTAAACTGTAATCATTGGTTTTGGCGATGGCTCAATATGTAAAGTATTGTCAGAGCCCAGCAGCAGCCATTGCCTTGTGCAAAGTATCATGATGTTGTGAAGACAATGTGACCAGCGGCAAACGAATACCAGTGCCGATCAAGCCCATTTCTTGCAACACCCATTTCACGGGAATCGGGTTCGCTTCTACAAATAGTTTCTGGTGTAGCGCAAATAACTTTCCGTTTATAGCACGTGCTTCTTCGACTTCGCCTGCCATCGCAGCCGCAAACATCTCATGCATGAGCTTGGGGGCAACATTAGCCGTGACAGAAATGACCCCATGCGCTCCAAGTAACAGTAATGCCAAACCGCTGGCATCATCACCACTGTATATCAGGAAATCTTTGGGTGCGCGCAAGAGTAAATCGGTGCCGCGCTCAATGCTGCCAGTGGCGTCTTTAATCCCAATGATATTAGGAATCGCAGCCAGCCTCAGCACTGTGTCATTCAGGATGTCGCAGCCAGTGCGGCCAGGAACGTTATAAAGTATTTGCGGAATATCGACGGCTTCAGCCACGCTACGATAGTGCTGGTACAAGCCTTCTTGCGTAGGCTTGTTGTAATAAGGGGCAACTAGCAGGCAGGCATCTGCGCCTAGTGTTTTGGCTTTTTGCGTAAGTTCTATGGCTTCACGTGTTGAGTTTGCACCAGTGCCAGCAATGACAGGCACACGCCCAGCCACTTGCTCAATGGTGGTTTTGATCAGCAGGCAATGTTCTTCAACATCTACTGTCGGTGATTCACCCGTGGTGCCGACAATCACAATGCCATCGGTGCCAGCCTCGACATGAAAGTCGATCAGCTTGCGTAAACTGTTGATATCCAAGCCACCATCCGCATGCATGGGAGTGACGATGGCAACAAGACTGCCTTGCAGCATGAGTAACCTGACCCGAGTAACCTGACCCGTGAATTAAATCAAAACATTTTAACCGAAACTGACTAATGCCGAAACCATCGTCAACAATCACATTGTTTAAGAATATATGGTTTAAGTAGATAAGATTTAAGCGGATATAATCTAGCGCATTACGCAAACAACTATAGCGATGATCACATTTAAGCCTGCACCCCCTTTACTGGTGAAAATGATTGATGCCATTTTGCCGCAAACGCAATGTGGCCAATGTCATTATGCTGGCTGCAAACCTTATGCGGAGGCCATTGCAGCGGGTGAGGCAGACATCAATCAGTGTCCGCCAGGTGGCGAAACGGGCATTCGTGCTTTGGCGACATTGTTGCATGTTGAATATAAACCACTGAATGCTGAGCATGGCACACATAAACCCAAAATGCTCGCCGTGATTGATGAAGCTGTTTGCATCGGTTGTACCTTGTGTATCCAAGCTTGCCCTGTTGACGCCATACTTGGTGCCGCGCAGCAGATGCATACAGTGATTGCGCAAGAGTGTACTGGTTGTGAGTTATGTCTGCCACCATGCCCTGTGGATTGCATCAGCATGCAAACAATAGAGGCTTCATCTAGTCTTGATTATCAATGTGACTCAAGTTTTAATGCTCAGCATTTCGCCATATTTATACCTAAGATTTTACCTGAGCAAAATGCAGCGGCAGTTGCCAGAAGTCGATATGAATTCAAGCTTTTTCGCGAAAAACGCGAGTTGCAGGAGCGCAAACAGCGTTCACTTAATCACAAAAAAGTAGCAGCAAATGAATAAAGAGAAAAGTGAAGAGATTTTTCGCCGGCTGAGCATTGCGATCCCGTCACCAAAAACCGAGCTCAATCACAACAGTGTATTTGAGCTTTTAATCGCGGTGATACTCTCTGCGCAAGCTACTGATAAAGGGGTGAATATCGCCACAGCCAAGTTATACCCTGTGGCAAACACGCCAGCTGCAATATTGGCATTGGGCATTGAAGGGCTGGAGCGATACATCAAAACCATAGGGCTGTATCACAGCAAGGCCAAAAACGTATTGGCGACTTGTGAGCGCCTGATTGAGGTGTATGGTGGCCAAGTGCCACATACTCGTGAGGCGCTCGAAAGCCTACCAGGGGTAGGCCGAAAAACAGCGAATGTGATTTTGAATACAGCTTTTGGCGAACCAACAATTGCAGTAGATACCCATATCTTTCGGGTTGGAAATAGAACAGGATTAGGACGCGGAAAAACGCCTTTGGCGGTTGAGAACAAATTGATGAAAATCGTACCTAAAGCGTATATGAAAGATGCACATCATTTATTGATTCTGCATGGTCGCTATACCTGTGTGGCGCGCAAACCTAAATGCGGTGAATGCGTGATTCTTGATTTATGTGAATTCAAGGCTAAGGCAATTACATGAAGCAAGTAGCTACAGGCCTTGCCATCGGCCATGTACTTGACCCTGCATTGGCGGCTGATGCGGTGAACAAGGCCATGCAGCAATTGGAGATTACTACCGCTAATGCGGTCATTCTGTTTCTTACCTCTGAATTTGCCAGCGACCCACTGCCAGCGATTCGTGCTGCTGCAAAAGCCGCGAGCTGTACTCAAGTGATAGGCTGCTCTGCCCCTGGTATTTTTACGCAAGAGGACTGGGTGCTGGATGCGCCAGCGGTTGCGGCGATGGTGTTTTCAAGAAATATCAGTCTGCAGCCTTTGGCTAATACCAATAATGAGGCCAACACTTTCATACTCGCACTCACTGCGCCCAATGCCATCAATGCCAACTGGATTACAGCGCCAGGCCAGAGGTATGGTGGCGTTTCAGGCGATGTGATTGGTCAAGGTCCTTTCTCTGTGTGGCAAAATGCTAAAGGTGTTGCTGAAGGTCATACACAAACGCTCATCAATGGCGTGAAAGTTGAAGTTGGCACTAGCCATGGATTGCATATCCTGAGTGACCCACAACTGATTAACCAGACTAATGGGCATGACCTCATTCAACTTGTTGATCAGCCTGCATTAGCTGTTTTACAGGGCGTATATCAACAATATACAAAACAATCGGAAGAGACCTTGCCATTACACTTGCTGATGGCAGTGACCGCCGATACAGTGGCCGAGATTGAAGCTGGTCATTATCAATTAAGCACGATTGTTAGTGGCAATGAAGAGGACGCTTCGGTGACTTTGGCAAAAATGCCGCAAACAGGCCAATATTTAAGCTGGGGTTTGCGTGAAGTCGAGGCAGCGCAGGCTGACCTTAAACTGACGGCAGAAAATCTGGTGAGTGATTTGAATGCTGAGCCAGATTTTGGCATGTTGTTTTCTTGTTTGGGGCGCGGCCCTTATTTTTATGACGGCATAGACCGTGATTTAGCTGTGCTTAAACAGCGGTTTCCCGATATGCCTTTGATAGGCTTCTATGGCAATGGCGAAATTGCCCCTATTAACGGTGTCAACGAGTTACTGCAGTATTCCGCAGTGCTTGCTTTATTTGCATCTACGCAAGAAGAGGTTCGCTAGATAATGGCTTTGTTTAACCCCAGTCGTGACCAAGTGCGGCAATTCTTTTTTGATACATGGGCTAAATTCAAGCATCATCAGGCATTATCTGACCTTGAGACATTAGCGTTGCAGGTGATGCAAATGCACCCTGAGTATCACAAAGCACTAGATGCCCCTGAACATTATTTGCAGCAAGAGTATTTCCCCGAAATGGGCGAAACCAACCCTTTTTTGCATATGAGTTTGCATCTTTCGATTCTTGAACAGATTGCCATTAACCAGCCGCCTGGTATTGCTACTGCATACCAAACCCTCGTAAAGAAATATAACGACACGGCTACTGCACAGCATGATTTAATGGATTGCCTTGCAGAAACAATCTGGCAAGCACAGCGTCGTGGTGCGCAACCAGATGCTGAGGCTTATCTAGCTTGCATGCAAACAAAAGCCAGTTAAATGATATGTATGAATCAGCGCAAAATTAAAGGTGAAGTATGAGTGAACAACACGCATGGCTGACTGAGCATGGTGACTACCTTTACCGCTTTGCCTTGGCACGCTTGCGTGATCCGCATCAAGCAGAAGATGTGGTGCAAGAAACTTTGCTGGCTGCCATCCAGAATCAGTCTTTTGAAGGTAAATCTGCACCCCGTACCTGGCTCACAGGCATACTCAAACATAAGATTATCGATCTCATGCGTAAACAGGTACGCGAGCAACCGATGGAAGATATAGGCGAAGACTTGCCTGATGAACCTGGTATGGATGAGTTTTTCTTTGGTGATAAACGCCATTGGGACGAAGCCCCACAACGCTGGGATGTGCCAGAAAGTGATCTAGAGCAAAAACAGTTTTTTATTACCTTGCAAGCCTGCATGGATCGCCTGCCGAAAAAGCTAGCCAGCTTATTTATGCTGCGCGAAGTGCAAGAAGAGGACAACGAAGAAATCTGTAAGGCACTCGGTATTACTGCGACCAATGCTTGGGTCATGCTATATCGTGCCCGCATGAGTCTGCGTAAATGTATGGAGTTAAACTGGCTGAGCTAGTCGCTGCTAGTGGCCATTGATTATGAATAAATCCAGGTTAAGACATGTTGAGTTGTAAAGAAGCAAGCCGACTAATCTCACAATCACTAGACCGTCAATTGACGCTAGGTGAGCGATTAAGCCTGCGTTTTCATTTGGTATTTTGTGACATGTGTACTGCTTTTAAGAGGCAACTTGGCGTTATTGGAAGCGCCGTAAAACGATATAGGTTAGCGATTGAGAATAATCAAGATATCCAGCTTTCAAAAGAGGCGAAAGCGCGCATATCCAATACCATTCAGTCCAGCCAATCCTGATATTGGAAAATCAGCTTGGTCTTGGATAAAATAAATGTTCCAGTTTTTAGTTTGATGAGGCATTAAATGAGTAGATTCCGCGCAGCAGGCATTCACCTGCTGATCAGTCTTGTGATCGTTATTTCAATATTGCTGCTTATGCTGGGTTTGTGGTATCCAGGCATGTATTTCAAGTTGATGGGCGGGGGCGGGCTTCTTTTCATTATGTCTGGCGTGGATGTCTGCTTGGGTCCCTTGCTTACTTTATGTGTGTTTAAAGCCGGTAAGAAAAGCCTGAAATTTGATTTGACCGTGATTGGTCTATTCCAGGCCGCAGCTTTGAGCTATGGCTTGTATGTCATGTTTGAAGCGCGTCCTGCATTTACAGTGTTTACCAATGACCAGTTTCAGGTGGCCTCAGTCGTTGATATAGAGGCCAAAGAGTTGTCACTGGCAAAAAATCCAGAGTGGCGTAGTTTCCCGTTAACAGGCCCCATAGTGCTTGCGGCAACTGCGCCCACTACCCAAAAAGATAAAGACGAAATTCTTGGTGGGGCATTGGCAGGAGCAGACTGGCATCAATTTCCACGTTTGTACGTGAGTTATGATGCGCAGCGCCAAAACATATTGGCCAAAGCCAAGCCATTGGCTGATTTACGTGCCATTAACAAAAACAATATTCCAGTGGTTGATAGCTTTATCAAATCACAGGCACGCCCAGAATCTGACTTTGCATTTTTACCTATTCGTACCTCACAAGCTGAGATGGCATTTGTGATTGATGCGCACACTGGTAATCAGATAAAAATTATTGATGTTGTGCCTTGGCGTTAGTATTACCCTACTCGGTTGAGGCGATAAGCATGGCTAAACTGAGCCATTCATAGCCATGCTTCCCCTAGCCTTGTCTTTTCAAGCGCGAACTGAGCTTTTTACAAAACTGGCTACTATGGAAAAAGCTGGCTTGCCTTTTATGCAGGCGTTAGGTTTGTTGCGTTTGCCCGGCAAAACGAATCTGCGCTTGAGCGTGATGCGTAAATATACAAAAGCCTCTGTTGAGTTTGCTGAAGCGGGTGAAGAGGCTGGCGTATTTACGCCGCTTGAAGCCAGCTTAATCAGGGTTGCAATGGCGGCGGGTAGCCCTGCAAGCACGTATCAAAAATTGGCTGATTATTATGCGATTCGTGCTATTCAATCGCGTCAGCTGAGATCAAAGCTGGCATTGCCAGTGTTGATGCTGGTGCTTTCAATCTTGATACAACCCATTCCAGAATTGATCAATGGCACATTGGGCGGATATGTTGGTCAGGTGTTCGTGCCCTTGCTCACTATCTTTTTTGCAGCATCACTGATTTTCTATGCAAGATATTGGTTGCATGTGTTTTCCTTATTGCCCATTAAGGATGCAGCTCAGCAATTGATAAAGACGTTACCAGTGTTTGGCAGTCTGCATATCAAACGTAATTTGCGTGATTATTTTGAAAGTTTGGCATTGTTGTTAGAAGCGGGTATGCCTATGCAACAAGCCCACGCATTGGCCACTTCTACGGTGACAGATTCAGCCATCAAAGCAGCGTTAAGCAAGGCAGGCTTGCGTTTAAAAGCTGGTGCAACATTTACGCAAGCGATGCAAAAGCTTGCTTTTCTCAAGTCTGCAACGGCCATGCATTTTATTCAAACTGGCGAAGCGTCTGGCAAATTACCAGAGATGCTGATGCGATATACACAACAGGAATCAGCATTTTTGCTAGAAAGAGAAAAATTGCTGGCTGATTGGCTACCTAAAATTCTCTATGCCTTGATTACCATCTGGGTCGTTTATGGCTTGGTCTCAGATGGCTTAAAACCGATTGAGATGCCACCTGAGTTGATGTGAAACTCAAGTGCAACCTAACTGGCAATCGCGGTTTTCTCTTCATGGTTTAATTCATGATGATGCGACTCATCGAACAAATCGCCATGCCCATGATGCCTATCCAACAAGCTGTAGTAATTTGACGGCTCAAGCACACTCGGGATGGCTTCAGGCAGCATGTCAGGATAATCCTTGCTGTAATGCAGACCGCGACTTTCTTTACGCCCCATAGCACTTTTGACAATCAATTCAGCGACCTGCAATAAATTACGCAACTCAATCAAGTTATTGCTAATGCGAAAATTGCTGTAGAACTCATGTACTTCATCGCGCAGCAAATTGAGTCTGTGCATGGCGCGCGTCAGCCGTTTGTTGGTGCGTACAATGCCCACGTAATTCCACATAAAGCGCCTGAGCTCATTCCAGTTGTGCGTGATGATGACTTCCTCGTCAGCATCCGTCACACGGCTTTCGTCCCACGATGGCAACTTTACGAATGGCCTTGATGGCTGCGCCAGAATATCGCGCGCAGCTGCCTGACCGAATACCATACATTCCAGAAGTGAGTTGCTGGCCAGGCGGTTAGCGCCGTGCAAGCCAGTGCAGGCGACTTCGCCAACCGCATATAAATTCGGTATATCTGTATGCGCCTGATGGTCGGTCATGACGCCACCACAGCTGAAATGCACGGCTGGCACTACAGGGATCGGCTGATTGGTGATGTCTATGCCGAGCTCCATGCAGCGTCGATAAATGGTAGGGAAGTGCGAAATAATAAAATCAGCAGGTTGATGCGAGATATCGAGATAGACGCAATCAATCCCACGTTTTTTCATCTCAAAGTCGATAGCTCGGGCAACGACATCGCGCGGTGCCAGCTCGCCGCGTGCATCATGTGCCAGCATAAACGCACTGCCATCAGGCAGTTTGAGTATGCCGCCTTCGCCACGGACGGCTTCTGTAATTAAAAATGATTTAGCCTGTGGATGAAATAAACAGGTTGGGTGAAACTGGATGAATTCCATATTGGCTACACGACAGCCCGCGCGCCATGCCATGGCAACGCCATCGCCGGTGCTGACATCCGGATTGGTGGTGTAAAGATATACTTTACCAGCACCGCCAGTGGCCAGAATGGTCTGCTGTGCGGCAATAGTAAGCACTTTGCCTGAAGTGTTATCCAGCACATATGCTCCAAGGCATTCGCTACCTTCCATGCCGACCTTGCCTGCGGTGATGAGGTCAACCGCAATATGGTCTTCAAGCAGTGTGATGTTGCTATGCTCGCGCACTTTCTGCGCCAATGTTTTCTGTACGGCCTGGCCTGTGGCATCTGCTGCGTGGATGATGCGCCTGTGGCTGTGTCCACCTTCGCGTGTTAGATGATAACCGCTGTCGTCATCTTCTCGGGTAAACGGTACGCCTTGTTCAATCAGCCATTCCACTGTCTCGCGGCCATGCTCAACCACCATGCGGGTGACAGCGGCATCACACAGGCCTGCACCTGCAGTTAAGGTGTCTTGAATATGGGCTTCAATAGAGTCGTCATCGGTTAATACAGCCGCAATGCCGCCTTGCGCCCAGCTACTGGCACTATCGGTGATGCTCCGTTTGCTGACCAGGCAAACTTTTTTATGTTCTGCTACTTTTAAGGCTGTTGTCAGCCCAGCCAAACCACTGCCGATAATCAGTACGTCATATTGCTTATGCTGCATATCAATCCGATGCGATGAACTTTTGTGAGTGTATAACTGTCAGAAAAAGTAAGCCAGTCAATAAAAATTACTAGTCAATATTGTGATTAATTTAGCCCTAGATAGAGTCAAGTTAATCAGCGCTAGTTCAATCGGTTAATGGAGGATGTGCAGTGATAAATGCTAAAAATATCGGTGAGAATATAAGCGAGTTTTCACGCTTTAATTTCGTTGACACAACATTGCAGGGTTATACTCCGAAAACAAATCATATGCAGACGGAGATTAAATCTTCTGCCGTGGACAAAGCGGTAGCAAGCAGCAATATGTTGGGCAATCGTGAAATAGATCAGGCGTTGGTTGAGCGCGCACAGCGCGGCGACAAGCGTGCCTTTGGCATGCTGGTGGAAAAATATCAGCGCAAGTTAGGCCGATTATTATCTCGTCTGATTCGTGACCAAGCTGAAGTTGAAGACGTTGTCCAAGAGTCTTTCATTAAAGCCTATCGCGCGTTGCCTAATTTCCGTGGTGATAGCGCTTTCTATACTTGGCTTTATCGCATTGGCATTAACACCGCTAAAAACTATCTGGTTGCCATGGGGCGCAGACCTACTGTGTCTAACGACATCGAAATTGAAGATGCCGAAAATTTTGAAGATGGCAATGAACTGCGCACGATGGACACACCAGAAACAGAATTGATGACTAAGGAAATCGCCAGAACGGTTAATGAGACAGTCGCTGGGCTTCCTGAAGAATTGCGAACAGCCATTACCTTGCGAGAAATCGAAGGTTTAAGCTACGAAGAAATTGCAACATTGATGAATTGCCCAATTGGCACGGTGCGCTCAAGAATTTTCCGTGCACGAGAAACCATTGCACTTAAATTAAGGCCTTTGCTTGATACACCAGACAATAAACGCTGGTAATTGATGGGTTTAGTTCCAGAGATTTGAACTGGGATATTTAAATTGTAAATATTTCAGGCACAGCATTTGCTAGATATTTGTTAGCTTAATGCCTGCTTGAATAAGCTAGAAACATGTATAGGAGTGATAATGAAAGACCAAATTTCAGCGTTGATAGATGGTGAACTGCCTGTAGAAAGTGCAGACCATTTATTCATTGCGCTCAAAGCAAAAAATGAAATTTCCGAAAGCTGGACAACTTACCATTTGATTGGTGATGTGATGCGTGGCAATGCCGTATTCAAGGCAGATTTTAATGAGCGCTTCATGCAAAAGCTTGACCAAGAACCTAGTGTTTTATCCCCAAGCAACCATACTTCTGGCAATAAAGGGTTTACCAAAACCTCAACTGCTTGGTCACTGGCGGCTTCAGTAGCTGCCGTCATGTTCGTTGGATGGGTCGTGTTGCAACAGCAAGTGCATAATCACGTAGATGCTGCGCCTGCTGAAATTGCACAAAACGTAGCTTCGGAATACCTATTGGCGCATCAGTCTATGGCACCAAGCAGCACTGCGTATTACATCCAGCCAGCCTCTTACTCTGAGAGCGGTAATTAATGAAACGTTTTCTGCTAGGTTGCCTAATCGCAGCCCAGTGCCTTGCAATTACTTATCCCCTAGAAATTTTTGCTGGTCAAGACAACCCTGTTTTACCCAATACTAATGCTACTCAAAACCCTTGGCTGATTCTGCAAAAGGCAGCGCAGGCTGCGCGTGAATTAAGTTATGAGGGTATTTTTGTTTATCAGTCTGGCGCTTCTGGCAGGTCTGTGCAAATCACCCATATGAATTATGGGCAAGGTGAATACGCCCGCATAGTGGTGCTGGATGGCATGCCGCGTGAAGTGTTAAGCCAAGGCAAAGATGTGGTGATATTCAGCCCACGTAATGAAAAAGTAGTGATTGAAAAACGTCGCGGCCAAAATCTTTTCCCTGCACTGCTGCCATCTAATATGGATTTGATTAAGACCAGTTATACGGTCAAACTTGGCCCAATTGAGCGGGTTGGCGGCCGTGATGGCCAAGTCATCACCCTTGAGCCGCGTGACCAATACCGATACGGCTATAAGCTATGGACTGATCGCGAATATGGATTGTTGATCAAATCGCAAACCCTCAATGAACGTCATGAGCCTACAGAGCAAATCGCATTTAGTCAGTTGACCTTGCTCAACTCACAGAAGATGGATTGGTTTCAGCCAAATATTGACCATGACAAAAAATATGTGATGGAAGACAGTCCGGCTAAAAATGTCACTGCTGATGACAACACTTGGGCAGTGATCAACTTGCCAGACGGCTATCGCAAAGTCGATCAAGTTACTCGTATGGTGCCTGGAAAATCATACCCAGTAACACAGCTGATTTTTTCAGATGGATTGGCTTCGGTGTCTTTGTTTATTGAGCCTTTGGTCAAAGGCGTTGAGCCAAAAATCGGTCACACAGCAATGGGCGCTACCAATTTTTATGCAAACACGAACAATGGCCACCAGATTGTGGTCGTGGGTGAGGTCCCCGAGGCCACCGTGACCCAAATAGCGGGCGCAGTCACGTTCAAAAAGTAACTTTCAATAGAGATGTACTTAAGCTCTCATCAGCAATATTCATTTGGTCGTAGTAAATTCTTGTCTACGTTTATCGTGTTTTTAGCGTTAATACTTTTGTGGTATTTCTTCAATAAAACTTTGAGTTAAGGTGAATGGAATGGTAAAAAAAATCATTGCAGCGAGTGCTTTTTTGATGCTTTTTGCAAGCTCTGCATTTTCAAAAGACTTGCCCGATTTTACTGATCTGGCAGAGAAGCTTGGGCCATCAGTGGTGAATATCAGTATTACCCAAGTGGTGCACGCTAATCCCAACGCAGGCTCTCCTTTTGGTAATTTGCCAGATGACCCTGCAATCAATGAATTTTTCAAGCGCTTTGGTATTCCAGGTATGCCCGGCATGCCAGGTGGGCAGGAAGAGCCGCAACAGGACTACAAATCTCAGTCTTTAGGTTCAGGTTTTATCATTAGTAATGATGGCTACATATTGACCAACGCGCATGTTGTGAAAGATGCGGATGAAGTGCTGGTCAAGCTCTCAGACAAACGTGAATTCAAAGCCAAGATCATCGGTGCAGATCGCAGAACTGATGTGGCTTTGATTAAAATTGAAGCAACAGGCCTGCCAAAAGTGACCACAGCCGTAGACCCTACTGCATTGCGTGTGGGCGAATGGGTGATTGCCATTGGTTCGCCATTCGGCCTTGAAAACACCGTGACTGCAGGTATCGTCAGTGCTAAAGGGCGCGCCTTGCCGCAAGAAAATTTCGTGCCATTTATCCAGACTGATGTAGCGATTAACCCTGGTAATTCGGGCGGCCCATTATTTAACATGAAAGGCGAAGTGGTCGGTATCAACTCCCAGATTTATAGCCGTACGGGTGGGTATATGGGCTTGTCTTTCGCGATACCGATTGATGTGGCGATTGATGTTTCAAACCAGTTGAAAGCGACAGGTAAGATTACGCGCGGCTGGTTAGGCATCGCGATTCAGGAAATCAATAAAGATATTGCGGACTCATTCGGTCTTAAAAGCACAAATGGTGCGCTGGTGGCTGGTGTAGAAAAAGGCAGCCCTGCCGAGAAATCGGATTTGCAGGCAGGTGATGTGATTACCAAGTTTGATGGTAAGCCCATTGTTACTTCATCTGATTTGCCGCGTGCAGTAGGCGCCACCAAGCCGGGTAAAGCTGTGCCAGTTGAGGTTTTGCGTAAGGGTGCAGTCAAGACTTTAACCGTTACGGTTGGCGAAATGCCTGCAGACAAAGATGAAGTCGCTGACTCATCTCCCAAGGGCGTTGCTAAGCCAGAAATCAACCGCATTGGCCTGACATTGAAAGAGCTCACACCACAGCAAAAGAAAAAGCTGAATGACAAGAATGGTCTGCTAGTCGTTAATTCACAAGGCCCTGCAGCAACGGCTGGGATTCGTAAAGGTGATGTAGTGCTTGGGATTAACAATAATGATATT
Organism: Methyloradius sp.; assembly: GCA_035460505.1. Taxonomy (GTDB): domain Bacteria; phylum Pseudomonadota; class Gammaproteobacteria; order Burkholderiales; family Methylophilaceae; genus Methyloradius. The sequence continues at coordinate 41,375 of DATHWP010000007.1, forward strand.
CAGGGTCTGGATCAGTTTAATAAGCAACTGGCTGCTGTTGCAAATGGTAAGACAGTAGCTTTGTTGATCTTGCGTGAAGGAGATACGCTTTACGTCCCCATTAAAATTGCGGACGCAAAATAGCGATTGATTTGGCGGCGTCAGCCAGTCCTAGGCATGATAAAGATGCGTAGGCTGACTGTTTACTGTAAAATCTGACGCGATTGCTACAGTTCGTTGTTTATAGTGAAAAGGGCGCTTCGGCGCCCTTGTTATTGCTTAAATAAATCCATCGAATCAAAAGCGTAGCGTGATAGTGATATTTCCAGCCAGTAAGTTAAATAGATATACATGAAAAATATTCGTAACTTCTCCATCATTGCCCACATTGATCATGGTAAGTCCACTTTGGCCGACCGTATTATCCAGCTCTGTGGTGGATTGTCTGATCGCGAGATGGAGTCGCAAGTGCTTGACTCCATGGACCTCGAGCGCGAGCGTGGCATTACCATTAAGGCGCAAACAGCCGCCTTGCACTACAAATCATTGAGCGGTGAGATTTATCAATTGAACCTGATTGATACCCCAGGGCATGTCGATTTCTCTTACGAAGTCAGCCGCTCATTGTCAGCCTGCGAGGGCGCTTTGCTTGTCGTAGATGCATCGCAAGGCGTTGAAGCGCAGAGCGTGGCCAACTGTTATACCGCAATTGATTTGGGCGTTGAAGTCACGGCAGTGTTGAACAAAATTGATTTGCCGTCTGCTGACCCTGATCGTGTGATTCAGGAAATTGAAGATGTCATTGGTATTGATGCCTCCGATGCAGTGCGTTGCTCAGCAAAGACTGGCGAAGGCGTGCGCGATGTACTTGAGGCAGTAGTCGCTCGCGTCCCACCTCCTGTCGGTGACCCCGCAAAACCGCTTAAGGCTTTGATTATCGACTCATGGTTCGATAATTACGTTGGCGTAGTCATGTTGGTGCGCGTGGTAGATGGTGTACTGAAACCAAAAGACAAAATCAAGATGATGGCTACCAAGGCTGTGCATCTTTGTGAACAAGTTGGTGTATTCACACCGAAATCCTTGCAAAAAGAAGCGCTATCTGCGGGTGAAGTGGGTTTTATTATCGCAGGCATTAAAGAGCTGACCAGTGCAAAAGTGGGTGATACTGTCACGCTGGCAGATAATCAGGCTCCAGAAGCCTTGCCAGGCTTTAAGGAAGTCCAGCCACAAGTATTTGCAGGCTTGTACCCAGTTGAGTCTAACCAATTCGAGGCTCTACGTACTGCGCTAGAGAAATTGCAGCTGAATGATGCTTCATTGCAGTACGAACCAGAAAACTCGACTGCACTTGGGTTTGGGTTCCGTTGTGGTTTCCTCGGCTTATTGCACATGGAAATCGTGCAAGAGCGCCTAGAGCGCGAATACGATATGGATTTGATTACCACCGCGCCAACGGTAGTCTATGAGTTGTTACTCAAAAATGGCGAAACAGTGCAGATAGAAAACCCATCGCGCCTGCCTGAGCCTTCACGTATTGAAGAAATCCGGGAGCCGATGATCACGACCAATCTGCTCATGCCACAGGATTATGTCGGCCCAGTGATGACCTTGTGTAACGGCAAGCGCGGCGTGCAGAAGAACATGCAGTATATGGGGCGACAGGTCATGCTGACTTATGAAATGCCGCTGAATGAAGTGGTCTTGGATTTCTTTGATAAGCTCAAATCTGTTTCGCGCGGTTATGCCTCTATGGATTATGAGTTCCTTGAGTTTCGTGCGGCAGACTTGGTCAAATTAGACATCATGGTAAACGGCGAGCGGGTGGATGCGTTATCTCTTATTGTGCACCGCGCCAACAGTTTGTATCGTGGGCGGCAGCTTTGTTCTAAGATGCGTGAATTGATCCCGCGCCAGATGTTCGATGTGGCGATTCAGGCATCAATCGGCGCCAATATTATCTCTCGCGAGACAGTAAAAGCCATGCGTAAGAATGTATTGGCAAAATGTTACGGTGGCGATATTTCACGTAAGAAGAAATTGCTGGAAAAGCAAAAAGAAGGCAAGAAACGCATGAAACAGGTAGGTAACGTAGAAATTCCACAAGAGGCATTTTTGGCCATATTAAGGGTAGAAGATAAATGATGTTCGCATTATTCATGCTGGTAGTGCTTGCCGTGACTGGCCTTATCTGGCTTGCAGATAACCTGTTTTTTCGCAAAAAACGTGTTGCTGTTGGCAAACCTGATCCTATCTGGGTCGAGTATTCCAAAAGCTTTTTCCCCGTGATTCTGGTCGTTTTCCTGATACGCTCTTTTATTGTAGAGCCATTCAAGATTCCATCCGGCTCCATGATGCCAACCTTGCTGGCTGGCGATTTCATCTTGGTGAATAAATTCAACTATGGATTGCGTGTGCCTATCCTGAATAATACGTTTATTGATGTGTCACATCCTAAGCGCGGCGACGTGTTTGTTTTTCACTATCCGCCAGATCCATCTATTGATTACATCAAGCGCGTAGTAGGTTTGCCAGGCGACAAAATCAGTTACCACGACAAACAGCTTTACATTAATGGGCAGAAGCTCGATGTAAACTATGTGGATGATTATGAATATACGTCTGCAGGGCTTAATATGGTGTATGCCAAGCGCTACCTTGAACAGCTAGGTGACGTGAAGCACAATATCTTGATTGATGAGAACAGCATCATCACAGACTTTGAAGCAGAAGTGCCACCTAATAGCTATTTTGCAATGGGCGATAACCGAGATAACAGTAAGGACAGCCGTTACTGGGGCTTTGTGCCAGAGCATAATCTGGTCGGCAGGGCGTTTTTCATCTGGTGGAATTTTGATAGTTTCAGCAGAGTTGGTACAGTCATTCACTAAGCACTGATGCACTATTCACTTGGAGCGTAGTATGCATAAACAACGCGGTATGACATTTATTGGCTTAGTTTTCATGATTGCTGCGGGGTTGTTTATTGCGATCATCGCGATGAAGCTTGCTCCAGCGTATTTAGAGTATTTCAACGTCAAAAATGCTGTGACTAAAATTGGTAATGAAGCTGGTTTTGCTGATATGACCAAGAAAGATATAGGTGATGAATTTGATCGATCTGCCACGATAGATAGTATTGAAGTGGTTCAGGGTCGTGATCTGGAAGTTACTAAAGATGATTCAGGCAAACAAATTGTTAGTATTGAGTACCAAAAAGTCGTACCCATAGTTGCCAATATTAGTGTTTTGCTTGATTTCAGTGCCTCAACTGATAAATCACACTTTGTCACTCCTTCGCAACCCACCCAGTAATAGATATGTCACAAACAGGTTTGGCTAGGCTTATCGGCCATGACTTTAATGATCCAAAGCTATTAGCGCAGGCTTTAACACACCGCAGTTTCAGCGGAATTAACAATGAGCGGCTGGAGTTTTTGGGTGATGGCATGCTTAATTGCATCATTGCACATCAGCTATATCAGCGTTACCCCAAGCTAGACGAAGGCGATTTAAGTCGCTTACGCGCGCAATTGGTGAAAGAGGCAACGCTGGGAGAGATTGCGCTTAAACTCAATCTTGGGGAATCACTTAAATTGGGTGAGGGTGAACTCAAAAGCGCAGGCTGGCGACGCCCATCAGTGCTGGCAGACGCTCTGGAAGCCACAATTGGTGCGGTGTTTCTCGATGGTGGTTTTGAAGCGGCTGAACAGTTTTTGGTCAGAATATATAGCGAACTGTTTGAGAAAATTGACCCCAAGTCTATTGATAAAGACCCTAAATCCCTGCTTCAAGAATATTTGCAGGGCCGAAAAATGGCATTGCCTAGCTATGAAGTGGTCAATGTAGAAGGTGATCCACACGAGCAATTGTTCAAGGTTGAGTGTCATATTCCCAAGCTTGACCTGATCACTTTTGGAGAGGGTGCGAGTCGTCGTATCGCTGAGCAAAAAGCAGCAGAATTGGCCTATGTGCAACTCATCAATGCACCATCCACAAAAAAGTCGCAGCAACATAAGTAGTTAAGGAACATTAAGTATGAATACGCCAACCGATTTTCGTTGTGGCACGGTTGCCATTGTTGGGCGACCAAACGTTGGAAAATCAACTTTGCTCAACCATATTCTGGGTTTAAAGCTCAGCATTACCTCGCGCAAAGCACAAACTACGCGACATCGATTGCTGGGCATTCACACTACGGATGACACCCAATTTCTGTTTGTAGATACGCCAGGTTTTCAGCAAAAGCATATCAATGCACTCAATAAATCACTCAACAAAACAGTCACGCAGGTACTGACTGAAGTTGATGTTGTTTTGTTCGTAATTGAGCCTATGCATCTTGGTGACGCAGACCGCAAGGTGTTGGCGCTATTGCCCAAAGATAAACCCGTCTTGCTGGTCGTCAACAAGCTGGATCTGATGGGCGACAAAGGCAATATTTTGCCGCTGATTCAGGATTTTGATCTTGAATTCCCATTTATTGAGATTGTGCCAGTCAGTGCCAAGAAAAACCTCAATATCGATGAGTTGTTAAAAAGCATACGCCAGCACCTTCCAGAGCAGCCTGCTATTTATGGCGCAGACGAACTGACCGATCGCAACGAACGTTTTCTGGCAGCTGAGTTATTACGTGAGAAAGCGTTCCGCTTTCTGGGTGATGAAGTGCCTTATGGCATTGCCGTTGAAATCGAAAAATTTGAAATGGAAGGCAAGCTGCGTCGCATCCATGCTGCATTTATTGTCGATAAAGAAAGCCAGAAGCCGATGTTGATCGGCAAAGGTGGCGAGAAGCTCAAACAGATTTCAACTGAAGCACGCCAAGATATGGAAAAGCTGTTTGACGGCAAGGTTTGGCTTGAGACTTGGGTCAAGGTTAAGGGTGGTTGGGCGGATGATGAACGTGCCCTAAAAAGCCTTGGCTACTAACTTATTTGCAAAATCAAGCGTGCACGGCGTTGAATTCGCTTGCCGTACCAATTGTACTGTCTGCGCTTATTCGCCTTGTTCACACTTGATTTTGCAAATAAACAGCAATCACTAACGACGATACTCACGCATGGCTGTCTCAACAACTACCAATCGTAAAGATAACCAGCCAGTTTATGTGCTGCATACCTATCCGTTCAAAGAAACCAGCTTGGTGGTTGAGTTATTCAGCCGTGAATTCGGGCGTGTAGCTGCAGTCGCAAAGGGTGCGCGCCGTCCGCGTTCAGCCATGCGTGGCATGTTGCAATCGTTCCAACCGTTAACCGCTACTTGGTCAGGCAAGTTGGAGTTAAAAACCCTGCATTCGCTGGAATGGGGTTCAGGTTTGCTGTTGTTGAATGGCGAAGCCCTGATGTGTGGCTTTTACTTGAATGAGCTTTTGTTGCGACTGTTACCGCGTGAAGATGGTCACGAACTATTGTTCGATTACTATGTGCAAACGCTTAGAGTATTAGCCAGTGATAAAAATTACGCCGCCACACTCAGGCGTTTTGAGCTGAAGATGCTGCAGGAGATGGGTTACGCCGTTCCACTCAATCAAGATACTAATGATCAGTTAATCCTTGCCGATAAAGCTTATTTTTATATTGCTGAAGTTGGCGCATCACACCAGCATGCACAATTTAACCAGCAAAACGGCGTACAATTATTGGGTAAAACCTTGCTGGATATGGCCAATGACGATTATTCAGATGCCCAGACCCAGCAACAAAGTAAACAATTGATGCGCGTGTTATTGGCGCATTATTTAGGTGATAAGCCGCTCTATACCCGACAACTCTTAATCGATTTACAAGAATTATGACAAGACCAAGCATTATCAAATTGGGCGTGAATATTGACCATGTGGCAACCCTGCGCAATGCCCGTGGTACGCAGTATCCCAGCGTTGTGCAGGCTGCCTTGCGTGCCGAAGAAGCGGGTGCTGACAGCATTACCATTCATCTGCGTGAAGACCGTCGCCATATTCGTGATGACGATGTATTTGCCTTGCGCCCGCTGCTGCAAACCAAGATGAATCTTGAAATGGCAGTCACTGACGAAATGGTGGGGATCGCATTGAAAGTCAAACCGCAAGATGTCTGCCTAGTGCCTGAGCGTCGTGAAGAGCGCACGACTGAGGGCGGGCTGGATGTCATAGGCAACTTGGATAAAATCACTGATGTTTGCGATCAACTGGCCGATGCAGGGATTCGTGTATCACTATTTATTGCCCCAGACATTGCACAGATCGATGCCGCAAAAGCCGCTGGCGCGCCTGTGATTGAGCTGCATACTGGCAAGTTTGCCGATAGCACGGGTAGCGTTCAGCGCCATGAATTAACCCGTATTCAGCAAGCGGCTGAATACGCGCTCAAACTTGGCTTGATTGTCAATGCAGGCCACGGGCTCAATATCCATAACGTGCATGAAATTGCCGCTATCCCGCATATTGAAGAGTTGAATATAGGTCATGCCATCGTCGCCCATGCTCTCTTTGTCGGTTGGGAGTATTCAATACGCGAAATGAAGCAATTGATGGTGCAGGCAGCACATGATTAACCTCTATCAAAGTACGCGAGCATGATTTACGGCATTGGCACTGATATTGTTGAAGTCTCGCGTATAGAAGATTCATTAGCGCGTTTTGGTGATGCATTTGCCCAACGCTTGCTGAATGAACAGGAGTGGCAGGATTACAGCCTCTCTACTACCAAAGCACGTTTTCTCGCCAAGCGCTTTGCCGCAAAAGAAGCCTTTGCCAAAGCGCTTGGCACTGGCATACGCTCACCAGCTACATTTGAGAACATTGGTGTCGGCCATGACGATCTGGGTAAACCAGTGCTCGATCTAGCCCCAGCTTTACAGGATTTTCTACATGCAAAAGGCATAGGCTTCCAGCATTTATCAATTAGTGATGAAAAAGCCTTGGCCGCGGCTTTTGTCGTGCTTGAAAAAGCCTGATCAGGAAGTTGTGCGTGCGTCGATTTTCGTCCGTCTTATTCCTGCTTTTAAGTTATAGCCTAAATAGCTATGCTGATGATGCCGAAAAATGGGTATCGCTAGGACTCAGCGATATAGGGCAGCATGAGGTGGATACCAATTCCTTGCAGTGGATTAGTCCCGACAGTATTTTTAACATCACCACCAGGGTCATCGAGAAAAGCCATGCGCAGGGTACTGCGTCTAAAGCCGAAGCCAGCCAGGATAAGCTCGCTGCAGCCAGCCAGATTGAATGGGTGACTACTATGACAATAGACTGCAAAGCCAACACATTCAGCTATACCAATGGCCGTAAGTATGATCAGGGCAAGCTGGTCGGTGGTTTCAATAAAGCGCGTCCAGCTGAAGCTATCGGTGCTGGTAGCATGCCAGATCAGCTGAAACAGGCGTATTGCCCAGTCGCTGAGCCTGCGCAGGATGCCGCAAATGAATCATCCTCTCTGCTTGCTGTTCCATTGCTTGCCGAGCCTATGTTGTCAGAACCGACCTCAGAAAGTACACTGGAAAGCGTAGAAAACGAGCCACCGCCCGGCAAGATCGAGTGGCAATCCATCGGCAAGAGTGCGATTGCTGAAGTTTTCTATGACCGTAAATCGATCAGGCGCAGCCAGGATGGGAGCCGTTTTATAGCGCATACCAAGGTGATTCCTTTTGCTAGCGATGCCAATGGCAAAGATGCCGAGGCTGGCGACATTACCCTCAGTACCTTGTCGTTTGACTGTAATGATCACACCTTTATGGTGGTGAGGATGAGCAAGCTTAAAGATGATCAACTCGTCAGTGTGTTTGATACCCCGCAGCCGCCAGCCCACACCGATAAGATTGCAACTATCCAGACCTTGGCCAATAAATTCTGCAAAGCTTCGGATGAGCCCCCCACCCCGAAAACACCAGAACAGCTAAAGAAAGATACACGTTGCGCCAATACACTCTCGCAGGTCGAGCTGTTGCAGAACAAGATACAGCAGGATATTGATGATGGCGGCTTGCTTTGCAAGCAAGTGAAAAGCTATGTCAAACAGATCCAGCAACTTGCTAAAGCCGTGAAGCGCGATGATTGCCCAATTGATGGGATGGATAGTTTAGCTCAAGACGTTAAAAGTGAGGCATGTCATTGATGGATGCTCATCAGGATCAAGTTGATATAGATGCAGTTGATGTAGCTCGACGTTTTGGCGGCGTCAGCCGGCTTTATGGCGAACAAGGCCTGGCAAGGTTCCAGGCGGCGAATGTCTGTATCATTGGCATCGGCGGTGTTGGTTCCTGGGCAGTCGAGGCGCTGGCGCGCAATGCGATTGGCAATATGACCCTGATTGATTTGGATAATATTGCCGAATCCAATGTCAATCGCCAGTTGCATGCTGTTAATGGCGCCTTTGGCAAAGCCAAGGTGACGGCCATGGCCGAGCGTATTCTTAGCATCAACCCAGATTGCAAGGTTCAGCAGATAGAAGACTTTGTGACGGCTGAGAATGTAGCCACCATGCTAGGCAGTGGTTTTGATGTGGTGCTGGATGCGATTGATGATGCCCGCGCCAAGGTTGCCATTGCCGCTTATTGCCGCCAGCAAAACATCCCGCTAATTATCGTTGGTGGCGCGGGTGGCAGGTTAGACCCAACCCGCATCCAGAGCGCTGATCTGGCTAAAGTCACTGGCGACAGGCTACTGGCCAAAGTGCGTAATTCGTTACGACGTGACCATAGTTTTCCGCGCGGTGAGAAAACAAAATTCAATATTCAGGCGGTCTATTCGGATGAACAAGTACAAAAGCCTGAGGCTTTATGCGAGACCGATGCCGCATTAAATGGCCTCAATTGTGCAGGTTATGGCTCGTCTGTCTGTGTCACGGCACCGTTTGGCATGGCTGCCGCAGCGCTAGTGCTTAAGCAATTGCTTAAAACTGCATAAGCTCACTCGATTTATAAAAATTCAAAAGCAAGAGTTGGAGTGATTGTTTTAAGCGAGTCACTAGAATGGCCTGTTCATTCAATATGATTTGAAAGCCAACTTTATGCTCAATACTAGCGATGAACATACCATGAAATCAAGTTCAGACTCTATCGCATCAATGCCAAATCCTGAAGAATGCTGGGCTGCGGTTGTAAATCGTGACTCGGTAATGGATGGAAAATTCTATTATACAGTATCCACCACAGGTGTTTATTGCAAGCCATCTTGCGCATCACGTCAGGCTATACGCGTGCATGTTCAGTTTCATCAATCTATTGAGGCCGCCGTTGTTTCTGGTTTTCGCGCTTGCCAGCGTTGTAAGCCAGACCAGCTTTCTATGCTGGAAACACAGGCTCAACTCATCTCAGGTATCTGCACATTTATCGAGCAGGTTGATAGTCCGCCCAAGTTAGACCAGCTAGCAACTATGGCAAACATGAGTCGCTTTCATTTTCACCGGCTATTCAAGCGAATAACGGGTGTAACACCTCGTGCGTATGCTGAATCCCAGCGTATGAAAAAACTTAGGACTAAACTCGCAGACAGTCGTACGGTCACTGAGGCGATTTATGATGTTGGTTATCAATCCAGCGGTAATTTCTATAGTCAGTCTGACCGTATGCTGGGTATGACGCCCAAGCGTTTTCGTGCAGGTGGATTACATATAAGGATTCGATTTGCGCTAGGTGAATGTGAACTCGGCGCTATATTGGTAGCGGCTACTGACAAAGGCATCTGTGCGATATCACTGGGGGATGATGCAGAGTTGCTTTTGCGTGAACTTCAGGATCAATTTCCTCAAGCTGAAATCATCGGTGGCGATGCTGATTTTGAGCAGATGATCGCAAAGGTAGTAGGCTTGCTGGAGAATCCAGCTGACAAAATTGACCTGCCGCTCGATATACAAGGCACGGCTTTTCAGCGCAAGGTCTGGCAAGTTTTGAGTGAAATACCGAGTGGCACGACTTTGAGTTACAGAGAGATCGCGGCACGCATCGGCTCGCCCAAGGCGGTGCGTGCAGTAGGCCATGCGTGTGCCAGTAACAGGATTGCGTTAGTTATTCCCTGTCATCGTGTTGTGCGCACAGATGGTGGTTTGTCAGGCTATCGCTGGGGCATCGATAGAAAACGTGCCCTGTTATTGAAAGAGTCTAAAGCTTGAATTCCCAAGAAACTTTACCGACGGCTGGTTTGTTTTCAGATATCGATCATGATCCAATACAGATTGCAGAAGGTGCTATGGTCTTGCCGGGTTTTGCCCAGCTATTTGAAATTGAACTGATTCAGGCGATTGAAACATTGACGCAGCAAGCGCCTTTTCGGCACATGCAGACCCCGAGCGGTTACAGCATGTCGGTTGCTATGAGCAATTGCGGCACTGCGGGCTGGGTCACAGACCAAAAAGGCTATCGATACACTGCGATAGACCCACAAACTGGCCTAGATTGGCCTGATATTCCAGCAGTATTTATGCAAGTCGCGCAAACCGCTGCATGGTCTGCTGGATATAAAGATTTTGTGCCAGATGCCTGCCTGATTAATCGTTACACCGCAGGTGCGCGTATGGGCTTGCATCAGGACAAGAATGAACAGGTTGCCGCGGCACCAGTCGTTTCTATATCGCTAGGTCTCAGTGCTATTTTCATGTTTGGTGGCTTGCGGCGCAGTGATAAAACCAAGCGATATAAACTGGAACACGGCGATGTCGTAGTCTGGGGTGGCGCCTCCAGATTCAATTTCCATGGTATTGCCCCATTGAAACCGGGTATTCACCCTTTGCTCGGTGAGCAAAGGATTAACCTGACATTCAGGAAAGCGCTGGCGGATTCGGCTTAAACTCGGCCACAATAACGGAATGCAAACTTTTGATTCAGCCATGCAGTATCTTGCTGCCATCGATGATGATTGGGCGCGGCTGATTGCCGAGGTCGGTGATTGTGGCTTAAAGACTACGCCTAACCATGAGCCTTACGAAGCGCTAGTGCGTTCAATTTCTTATCAGCAATTACATGGCAGGGCGGCAGAGGCCATATTAGGCCGGTTGCTGGCCATGTATCCAGACCAGCCATTTCCCACTCCCGCTAACATATTGGCGACGGACCCTGCACTTATGCGTGCTTGTGGTTTTTCTGCTACCAAGGTTGCGACTATTCGCGAGATTGCGCAGAAAACGCAGGATGGCCTGGTGCCTACATTGGCCGATGCGAAGTTGATGAGCAATGAAGAATTAATCGCGCACCTAGTGCAATTGAAAGGCATCGGTCGCTGGACTGTAGAGATGTTGCTGATCTTTACCTTGGAGCGCTGGGATGTATTGCCAGTGGGCGATTTTGGTGTGCGTGAAGGGTATCGATTACTCAAATCACTTGCTGAACAGCCAACGCCTAAAGTATTTAATGAGATAGGTTTGGCTTGGTCGCCATATCGCTCAATTGCCAGCTGGTATTTATGGCAAGCGGCTAGCCTATATAAACTGAAGCCTGAAAAGGTAGCCAAGAAAAAAAGCTCTTGAAATTTCTGCAGGCATCCCAATTTGTATCACTATCTCGAGTGATCAAACACTCTATCTTTCTTAACCGAATATTGTCTTTAATTAATACTAGGGGATTTAAACCATGTCCACAGCTACTGCACAAAAAGAGACCTTAGGTTTCCAAGCCGAAGTAAAACAGCTATTGCAACTGATGATTCACTCGCTCTACAGCAACAAGGAGATTGTGCTGCGCGAGCTGATTTCAAATGCTTCAGATGCCGCTGACAAGCTGCGTTTTGAAGCCCTAGCCAATGGCAGCCTGTATGAAAATGACAGCGAACTTAAAATCCGCATCAGCTTTGATAAAGAAGCTCGCACCTTAACTATTTCCGATAACGGCATCGGCATGAGTCGCGAAGAAGTGATTGATAATATCGGCACCATTGCCAAATCAGGCACACGCGAATTCTTTCAGTCACTCAGTGGTGACCAAGCGAAAGACGCGAATTTGATTGGTCAGTTTGGTGTTGGTTTCTACTCGGCTTTTATCATCGCCGACAAAGTAACGCTGACAACACGCCGTGCTGGCGATGCTCAGGCGGTAAGGTGGGAATCAGCAGGCGAGGGTGATTACACTCTAGAAGCTGCCGAGAAAGCGACGCGCGGTACAGAGATTCAGATGCATCTGCGTGAAGGTGAAGATGAGTTCCTTAATGACTGGAAACTGAAATCCATCATCCGCAAGTATTCTGACCATATCACCATGCCGATAGTAATGAAAAAGTCGGAATGGAAAGACGGCGAACAAGTAGAAACCGGTGAAGATGAAACCGTCAATAAAGCCTCAGCGCTGTGGGCGCGCGCTAAAAACGATATTACAGACGAAGAGTATGTTGAGTTCTACAAGCACGTTTCCCATGATTTCCAAGACCCATTGGCTTGGAGCCATAACCGTGTAGAAGGCAAGCAGGAATACATTTCGCTGCTCTACGTGCCAAGTAAAGCCCCTTTTGATCTGTATGACCGTGAGCGCAAGCATGGCATCAAGCTCTACGTAAAACGTGTATTCATCATGGATGATGCTGAGCAGCTCATGCCGCAATACCTGCGCTTTGTGCGAGGTGTGATTGATACTTCAGACTTGCCGCTGAATGTTTCGCGTGAGATTTTGCAGCACTCTAAGGATATTGACGGCATTAAGGCTGGCTCTGTGAAAAAAGTGCTGGGTCTGCTGGAAGATCTGGCTGAAAACAAGCCTGAGCAATACAGCGCTTTCTGGAATGAGTTTGGCAAAGTATTAAAAGAGGGCGTAGGCGAAGACTTCTCTAACAAAGAGAAAATCGCAGGCCTGTTCCGCTTTGCCAGCACCCTTGCTGATACTGAGACCCAAGTAGTATCGCTAAAAGACTACATTAGCCGCATGAAAGAGGGCCAAGACAAGATTTACTACATTACCGCAGATAGTTTTGCTGCCGCGCAACACAGTCCCCATCTGGAAATCTTCCGCAAAAAAGGCATCGAAGTATTATTGATGTCAGACCGTGTTGATGAATGGATGCTCGGCAGCCTAGCTGAATTTGATGGCAAAAAGCTACAATCAGTCGCCAAAGGTGATCTTGATTTAGGCACGCTGGAAGATGAAGCTGAAAAAGAGCAGCAAAAGAAGATTGAAGATGAATCAAAATCTTTAATTGAAAAAATCAAGACAGCATTAGGTGAAACAGTCAATGAAGTACGTGTAACGCATCGTTTGACTGATTCACCAGCTTGCTTGGTCAGTGGCGAAAATGATTTATCTGGCAATCTTGAGCGTATGTTGAAAGCTGCTGGGCAGAAAACGCCGGCAACTAAGCCTACGCTAGAAATCAACCCGCAACATGCGATTGTGCAACGCTTGAATGATGTATCAGATGAAGCAAGATTTGCGGATTGGGCACACTTGTTATTTGATCAAGCCTTGCTGGCTGAGGGCGGTCAGCTGGAAGATCCAGCAAGTTTTGTTCGCAGGATGAATAGTCTTCTCGCTTAACTTCTAGTTAAAGGCAGTGCTTAAAGCCTGTATTCATCAAGTTAGTAGTGTTTTCTAGCTTGGTGTATACAGGCTTTTTGTTATATAATCTTTGGCTTGATTAAATTTATGCCTGTTGTTTAGGCTAAATGTAATTAAGTAGCTCTAGGTATGCCATGTTCAGCATGGTGATGGCGTCAAGCCATCCATCGCAGCATTGCTTAAAAGCGTTGTTGTGATGCAGGAGAATTTTAGTCAGGTCAGCCTGCTAATCAACCAAATGTAAACAATTGAAGGAGTTTTAATATGTCAAGATTCACTGGACCACGTCTTAAAAAAATGCGCGCACTTGGTATTGATTTGCCTGGTCTGTCACGCAAAACAATCGAATCACGCCCAACCCCACCGGGTCAGCATGGCGCGAAGAACACTCGCCGCAAGAAGTCTGACTTCGGCGTTAAATTGATGGAAAAACAAAAGCTGCGTTTTAACTACGGCTTGTCAGAAAAACAAATGCGTCGCCTGGTGGTTGATGCACGTAAAGGTAAAGAGCCTACTGGCGATACTTTGTTGCAATTGCTTGAGCGCCGCCTGGATAACGTAGTATTCCGCGCTGGCTTTGCACCAACCATCGCTGCAGCACGTCAATTAGTTTCTCATCGCCATATTAAGTTGAACGGCAAGTTGGTTAATATTCCTTCAATCCGTTTGCGCGCTGGTGATGAAATCAGCATTAAAGATGTAAGTGCAAAACTGCCTATCGTTGTTGAGACATTGGGTAACTTGCCATTGACCCGCCCAGAGTGGTTGTCATGGAATGAGCAAGCACTTTCTGTAAAAGTAGCGCATATGCCTGCACCTGAAGATGTACCGTTCCCAATCGACGTACAACAGGTTGTTGAGTATTACGCTAACCGTCTATAAGTTAGCTAAAGATTTATAAGTTTATAGCTTATATATATCTCCAAATAATAAGTTCTCCTCTCTTAGCCGCATTTATGCGGCTTATTTTTTGCCCGCTATTCGTGTGGTTTTCTACAAGTAATTCGTTTTGATCTGAAAGAATTAAGTCTGTCGGAAGCATTTTCGGTAAGTACCTGATTTACATTAATTCATGTTTTCATAGAAGAATTGCTAAAGTCTGTCGAACAATCAAGAACTCCTCCCTCTTCTCTTCTCAGAAGAATTAAGTTCGTCGAGATATATGCAACTTAAATAGGGTATTGGTCAGTCCTCAAGGCAACTCTACGGTGCCAAGCGCGACCTTGTTGAAGTCAGATACGACACATTGTCCAAGGCTTAAAACTCAAAGCCGCCGTCGGCATCTTGAGCGAAGCAGACCTCGTGAGCATCAATCAACTGCTAATCAAGTAACCATTCATCGCTGCACTAAAACAGACACCTACTGTTCATTTCTGGGCAAGCCAAAAATCAAAAGTTGCATATAGGTTAAAAAAGTTAACTTATATTAAACAATTGCTTAGCAAGAAAATAAATATTGGTCTTGTAATAAACATCAGTTACATTCTTGAATGTAACTGATGTTAAGTAATTCACTCTGCTTTCAGGCTCTTACGTGGAGTTTAGAAAAAATGAATTTTAGGCTGGATAGCTTTTGTTTGGTGAGAAGCTAATTTGTGGAGTATATGGCATAGCAATTGCTGTTAGGCATTCACATAAAATACTAAAACTACACAAGCAATAAGAATGATATTAAGAATAGGGAGTATGAGCCAAATTAAATCCATCAGTCGTGGAGTGGGCGTTGCTGAATGCGAGTGGAGAAATAGTGGTCTGTTCGCTATTTCCCTAGTGCTCAAAGGGTGATGAAGTGAAAAAAATCAGAATTATTTTTGTATTTATATCAGTATTTATCATAGTAGCTATTTCTATAGCCAAATCTGAGTTTAAAACTACTTCAGAACATCCATTTATTGTAGGAAACATGAATGATTTTGAGCTAGCTATTCCACAAGCCTTTGAACAATACCCACCTGAATATTCCGGGGAGTCTGTTTGGAAGCCTCTTGAGCATACTTCAGAGCGTACTTACTTAAGTTCATTCAATAATTTTGATTTGGCTGTGAAATGGCCTTCTATGGAAAATAGAGACCAAAACAATAATTTATCATCTTATAACGCTAGAAAAGATATAAATGGAGAGAAGGATTGGATTTCAATTGAAGTGGTGTCAAGATTGGCAAATTGGCCAAACGAGAAAAAAATTCAATATATCAAGCAAAATAAAGATATCAAGAGCCATGATTACGCATATTTTTTAAGTAAATATTTGGATGGTACTTATTTTCATCTTTCTCCAGGTAATGAAATGCAACAAAAAGGCATCGATATCAACACTGGATTACATCTTGCCAAGATTGAAGGCCCTGATGCCGATAAACCTGTTCTAGGCAATAACTTTATTTATTGGAATGTTAATAGTTACGGCCTAGTGACAGCGCTTATTGAATGCCCTGCTGGAAAACTTCAACCAAAGTTTGAACAATCTAAAGTGTGCCTTCAACGATATGATCTCCCTGAGTTACATGCAGAAGTGAGGGTTTATTACCACATGCAGCTTTTGCCTAATTGGCGGCAGATACAAGAACAAAGTCGCACTCTGATTCTTTCATTTAAACATTAATAATTGTCAAACAAGGAAAATTTATGGGAACGCCTAACGCATTAAGTCAAGCTAATCTGGATTACGCCCGTGGTCTTTTGGATAATGCAGGTGCTTCAGCAATGTATGATTATCTGGATAGTCAGGGGTATGGATATGCAGCTTTTGCAAATGGAGTTGCAAAGGATAATTCTATTGAAGGTAGTGTAGCAATAAGCTTTATGAAAGAGCAGGCAGCAAATCAGGGTGACCCACTAACCACATCTGATGTTAGTTCTATAGTGCATGATATGGCGCAGGGTTATATCAATGGTCTACAAAACCAAATACAGCAGCCAGGGGATAAAGTAACTACAGATATTTCATTTCAAGATGCTCAAGCTTTTCATGACCAAGTTTTTCAAGATCATGGTCTGAGTCCAGAAACGTGGACGCTTCATGAACCCATGAAAGATATGAGTCAGCATGACCAAGATCAGTTATGGAAATATATTTTAGACAATGCCCACAACCCTATTATGGAACACATAATAAGCGATGGTATTGCTGCTTATATGGAATTCAAGGCATTCACCGATGTTGCGGCCAGACATTGGTGGTCTGTTTTTTCTGGGATTGTAGGCAATTTTTTCATTACTCCAGCATACGGTGATGAAATGAATCCAAATGTAGGACAAGCCTTTAACACCTTCAGCACATACCCCCAACGAAGCGATCCTTTCACTTTAGATTTGAACGGCAACGGTATAGATACCGTCGGTATTAGCACCACCAATCCCATTCTCTTTGATATAGACGCCGATGGCGTAAAAACATCCACTGGCTGGATTGCTGCTACAGATGGTCTACTGGTTCTAGATAGAAATGGCAACGGCACCATAGACAGTGGACGTGAACTCTTCGGTGATGCCACACTTAAAAGCAATGGTCAACTTGCGGAAGATGGATTTGACGCTATTGCCGATCAAGATAGCAATCTAGACGGGAAGGTTGACAGCCTTGATGCAAATTGGACTTCGCTAAAGGTGTGGCGTGATTTGAACCAGGACGGAATTTCTCAAGTTAACGAGCTGTTCACATTGTCAGATCTTAATATTCAAAGTATCAATGTGGCAAGGCAGGAACATAGTGTCTTACTTGGGAATGGTAATGTACTAGCCGACCTCGGAAGCTTTACTTTTTCTGATGGTTCCACGTCAACAGCTGGCACTGCAGCCAATCTTGCTGACGTAAACTTGGCGCAAGATACCTTCCATACTGAATTTTCTGATCATATTACGTTAACTTCTGAAGCTGAGACTCTTCCTGGTCTGAAAGGGAGTGGGCAAGTTAGAGATTTGAGAGAGGCTGCAAGTCTATCTCCTGCATTAGCTTCACTGCTTAACCAGTTTGAAACTGCAACACGAGAGCAGCAATATACCCTGACAGATGAGATTCTTAAGGCATGGTCAGACACAAGTACTATGGCAGCTACTTTCACAGGAGCCTATGCTGGGCACACTCTAACTGTTGATATGCAACCTGGATACTCTGGTCTAACGGTAGGTAGTGCAGGCTATCTGGCCATGGCAGATAAACTCACTATCTTAGAACGCTTTAATGGTAGAACCTATCAGCCTATTCCAGCTGGTAACGGAGATGTAAATCTTACTCTTTGGCACAACGCTCAGGATTTGCTGAATAAAAGTTACGATGTACTCAAATATTCAGTTTTTCAATCGTTACATATCAGCGCTATTTATGAGACCTTAATTCAGCCGATGATAGATGAAATTGACCTGAAGATTGATTCCAGTGGTATTTCAATGGATTTTAGCCGTCTCAATGGGGATATAAACGCACGCCTAACAACTAATCCAGTCTCGGGTTTTAATGATTTGCTGGACTTTTATATTGCTACAAAAGGCACTCTCGAAGGCAGTGGATGGCAAGGTCAGCAGATGATTGTAGACTATGCTACTAGTCATACGATAACCCCCGATCTAAAAGTAAGCCTGGAATATGCTGGGTTTCTGATTGAAGGTATTTCTGCTTGGAATAACGGCTATAGCACGGGTCAATATGATGTTATGGCTGGCAATGATCTTGCCGATGATATCCATGGCTCAACAGGTAACGAGTCCATCTATGGGCAAGGTGGCAACGACCGCATATGGGCTGGGCTTGGGAATGATCTTTTATCGGGTGGTGTTGGAAATGACTTATTAAGAGCGGATGAAGGCAATGACACACTATATGGCGGAGTAGGCGATGATTCCCTATACGGTGATAGCGGTGATGATATATTAGTAGGCGGAACTGGGAACGATAGCCTTAATGGTGGTTTAGGCAATGATACTTTTATATTTAGCCAGGGCGATGGGCAAGATACTATAGGTACCGATGACATTACTTTGGGGCGCCAAGATGTCATAAAATTTACAGATGTAACTTCAAGCGATCTTACATCTGTTGTTAGGTCTTCTAATGACCTGATATTAAATTATGGTATCAACGACAGCATAAAAATAACCAATCAATTCTTGAATTCCTCCTCTCCATATGGGGTTACAGGTATTCAGTTTAGTGATGGCATTACCTATAGTCTTACCCAGCTATATCAGGCTTATGCGATCAATACAAATCATTATGTGACATTTGCTGACAATATAGATTGGCATATCGTTACTGACAACCTTGGCGGTTCCATAACTACTTCTACAGGTAACGACACGATAGAGGGTGGAACAGGCGGTGATTTTATAGATGGGGGAGCTGGCAACGATCTGATTTCTGGCGGTGGCTATTCTGACTATCTATTTGGTGGTGATGGAAATGACACATTAATAGGTGGAGAAGGTAATGATTATTTAGTGGGTGGTAACGATCACGATACCTATGTATTTAGTGTCGGCGATGGGCAAGATACTATCGACAGTAGTATTAATAGCGTCGTACATCAGGACACTATCCAGTTTACCAATGTTGACTCTGCAAGCTTGACCTCTCTGACACGTTCTGGAAATGACTTGAAAATAAGTTACGGTACAAGTGACAGTATCACTCTGTTGAATAAATTCTATACCTCAAATGTAGGTGCCAGTCTGGACCAAGTTATATTCTATGGTGTCGACTATTTCACATTTACACGACTGTACGGAAGTTATGCCATCAACTTGACTTCAGCGGCGGATAATCAGAGTTTTGATGCCTTTGCGGTCGATCCTATTTTCAATTACATCGCCAATATGCATATTCTGGCTGGGGCGGGTAATGACACCGTATCAAGTGGTGTAGGTAACGACACGCTAGAAGGTGGAGATGGTAACGACAGTTTGAGTAGTGGCAATGGCAACGATCTGTTGGTTGGTGGCGCTGGTGCTGATGCTTTGAACGGTGGGACAGGCATAGACACGGCAAGTTATATAACTTCAACTGCTGGAGTTCAGATAAATCTCCTAACAGGAGCTAGTCATGGTGGCGATGCCGAGGGCGATTACCTTGTTGGCATAGAGAATCTGATTGGTTCCAGCAATAGTGATGTATTGACAGGTAATGCTGGCAATAATCTGCTTGATGGACAGGCTAGTGCAGATACTCTGACTGGTGGTGCTGGTGACGACACTTATATTGTAGATGACCTTGGCGATGTGGTGATTGAGAATGCTAGTGAAGGCATCGATACTATTAAAGCGAGTATCAGCTATACCCTTGGTGATTACGTAGAGAATCTGACCTTGACTGGTAGCACTACTATAAATGCTACCGGCAATGCGCTGAGCAATATAATTCAGGGGAATGCCGCTAATAATATTATTGTGGGAAATGGCGGCAATGACACATTAATTGGTGGTGCTGGTGACGACACTTATATCGTAGATGACCTTGGCGATGTAGTGATTGAGAATGCCTATGAAGGCATCGATATTATCAAAACGAGTGTCAGCTATACCCTCGGTGACTACGTGGAGAATTTAACCTTGACTGGCAGCAATGCCATTAATGCTACCGGCAACGCGCTGAGCAATATAATTCAGGGGAATGCCGCTAATAATATTATTTTAGGAAATAGTGGGCATGACACATTAATTGGTGGTGCTGGTGACGACTTTCTCGATGGTGGAGCTGGTAGCGATATCTATGTCTTCTCTAAGGGAGATGGTGCCGATGTGATTTCTAGTTCTGAATCCACAGATGAAATCTCGTTTCTTGATGTCGGCGTTAACGAACTGACAAGTGTTGATCAAATTGGTAATGATTTGGTCTTAAAGTACGGGATTGGGGATGTTCTCACTATCCAGTCATACTTTTCTTCCCCAGAAAATTCAATTAAGAGATTCTCGTTTTCTGACCAGGCTTTGCTTTTTGGTCAGGCGCCCACTCTCAGTCAGCTACGCGCTACATTTCTGCCTGCAGGTGGAGGAACCAACTCGGGCCCAATACTGGGAACATCGAGTGATGACAATTTGGGAGGGGCTTATTATGCTGCCGAGATAAGAGGCCTTGGAGGTAATGATACGCTTAGCGGTGGATCCTATAATGGAGTAAATTTTAACGATACTTTAGTTGGTGGAATTGGAAACGATGAGTTATGGGGGAACGGTGGAGATGATACCTATGTGTTCAATCTCGGGGATGGGCAAGACAGCATCAATAATTCCGGTGATGTTGCAACAACGACTCGTGGCACCCTGAAGTTCGGTCCGGATATTTCATCTTCGCAGGTTTCGTTGAGCATCAATGACTATGATTTGACATTGGCGATAGACGGTACATCTGACCAAGTCACTATTATGGGATGGACGCTAGGGACTTTGTTCCGCCTTAATGAAATAAAATTTGATGATGGCACTACTTGGAGTACTGAATATGTCAATTCTATTATTTATGCAGGGAATGACAATTTAACTTCTAGTAATTACAGCCCTTCTGATTATGTTAAGGGTTATGCTGGGGATGATACCCTTTACGGACAGGATGCCAACGACACTCTTCAGGGTGGTATAGGCAATGATCATCTGAACGGTCAAGGTGGTAGCGATACTTATCTTTTTGGTCTGGGCGATGGTCAGGACAGTATCAGCAATTATGACGATTCAACTACCGCATCTACCTCAGTCGACACATTGAAGTTTGGCGCAGGCATTTCAGCCAGCGATATCAGTTTCAGCATCAATGGCACGGACCTTGTCCTGAGTATAGCCAACACGACTGACCAGATAACGATTCAGAACTGGACTGTGAGCCAGAGTTACCATCTTCAGCAGATAGAATTTGCGAATGGCAGTATTTGGGATGCAGCTACAATTGAAGATTTCGTGGCTAACATTGGTGACTCCGGAGGAGGCGATGGTGGTACTGGCGGTGGTTCAGGCAGTACCACAGTGGTAAATGGCACTGAAGGCGATGATTATATTTCTGCCTTTACAACAGATGACCAATTAATCAGTGGCCTTGCAGGTAATGACACAATATTCGGGTCTCTGGGTCAAGATACCTTGGAAGGGAATGCAGGGAATGACTACCTTTCAGGTGGGGGCGCCAGCGATACATACCTATTCAATCTAGGTGACGGTCAGGATACTATCAGTAATTATGATGACTTAGCTACTACATCAATAGACACATTAAAATTCGGCACAGGCATTGCAGCTAGTGATGTAACTGTCGGCGTTAGTGGTGATGATCTTATATTGAGTATAGGAGCTTCAACCGATCAGGTCACATTACAGAGCTGGAATATTGACCAAAAGTATCGTCATCAGCAAGTCGTGTTTGCTGATGGGACGACATGGGACAGCACGTATCTTAGTAATGAATACCTAGTAGCCAAGTTATCTGGTGACGATTACTTATCTCCATATTCAACGGATGATCAAATACTGAGAGGATTTGCTGGAAATGACACTATTTTCGGATCTTTAGGTAACGATACTCTGGAAGGAGGAATCGGCAACGATTATCTGAATGGGCAAACTGGTAGTGACACATACATCTTCAATCTAGGCGATGGCCAGGACATTATTAACAACTATGATGATTCAGCTACTGACTCATTGAAATTTGGTACAGGTATATCGAAAAGTGATATCACTATTGGTCTTAGCGGCAGTGATTTGATCTTGAG
The DNA here is from genome assembly GCA_035460505.1 of Methyloradius sp. Taxonomy (GTDB): domain Bacteria; phylum Pseudomonadota; class Gammaproteobacteria; order Burkholderiales; family Methylophilaceae; genus Methyloradius. The sequence goes on from DATHWP010000007.1 coordinate 63,487, forward strand.
TATAGCTAACACAACTGATCAGATTACAATCCAGAACTGGGGTTATGGACAAGACTATCGTCTTGATAAGGTCGAATTTGCAGATGGAACTTCATGGGACAGTGCATATTTGAATGACCAATACCTAAGAGTCAAATTATCTGGTGATGACTATTTATCTTTAGATACAACGGATGATCAGCTACTCAAAGGTTTTACTGGAAATGACACCATCTACGGTTCACTAGGCAATGACAGCTTAGAAGGTGGGGTAGGTAATGATTATCTGGGCGGACAAGGTGGTAGCGATACTTATCTGTTCGGCCTTGGAGATGGCCAGGACACTATCAACAATTATGACGATTCAAGTACCGCAACTACGTCAGTTGATACATTGAAATTTGGTGCAGGCATTTCAACCAGCGATATCAGTTTCACTATCAATGGCAGCGATCTTGTTCTAAGTATAGCCAACACGACTGATCAGATCACGATCCAAAACTGGACAGTTAGCCAGAGTTACAAGCTTCAGCAGATTGAGTTTGCAAATGGCAGTATCTGGGACGCGGTAGCTATTGAAGGTCTTGTAGCCGGAGGTGGTGATGGCGGTGGAGGGGACCCTGGAGATGGTGGCAATGGTGGTGACGGAGGAGACCCAGATAACGGCAACGTGATTAACGGTACTGAAGACAGTGATTACTTCACAGCCATTGACGACAATCCTGCCTACCTGAAAGGCCTTGGTGGCGACGATACCATCATCGGTTATGCCGGTAACGATACTCTTGAAGGCGGAACAGGCAACGACTTCCTTATGGGTCAAACAGGTAACGATACTTACAAGTTTAATCTGGGGGATGGCCAAGACATCATAGGTGATTACGACACTACCTCTGGAAATGTTGATACCTTGCATTTTGCAACAGGGATTAATGCCTCAGATATAAGCTTTACATTACAAGGCGTGGATCTGGTTCTGGGAATCAGCGGAACAGATGACCAAGTAAAAATCGCAGACTGGGGTTATGGTCAGGATCACTATATTGAAAATGTACAGTTTGCTAATGGGACTGTTTGGGATAATGGTTATTTGAATACCCAGTATCTTCAGGCCCTGCTATCTGGCGATGATAATTTGACTGCCCCTGATGACCAGGACGCTTTGGTCAGGGGCTTTGCCGGAAACGACAGTTTATGGGGCTTTGCCGGAAACGATACCTTGGAAGGCGGCACGGGCAACGACTATCTCGCTGGGCAGGTTGGTAATGATTTGTACCGATTTAATATCGGTGATGGCCAAGACACTATTGGAGAGTATGACTCAACCCCAGGCAATACTGATACCCTAAGTATTGGGGAAAATATCTCTTCATCCGATATCACCTTTAGCACGCAAGGCAGCGATCTGATTCTTGGAATATCAGGAACCAGTGACCAGGTGACTCTACTCAACTGGAGCTATGGTTCAGATTATCGTATTGAGAATGTCCAGTTTAATAACGGTACAGTCTGGGATGCTGATTACTTGAACACTGAGTATCTTAAATCCTCTTTATCTGGCGATGATTACCTCACTCCTCCAGATAATCAGGATGCCCTGCTCAGAGGGTTTGCGGGCAATGATACGATATGGTCCTTTGATGGAAACGATACCTTGGCAGGCGATACAGGGAATGATTTCCTTGCTGGCCAACTAGGTAATGATACGTATATTTTCAACGCAGGAGATGGTCAGGATACTGTCTATGACTGGGACCAGAATTCTGATCCTAGTAATGTAGATACACTGAAATTTGGTGCTGGCATTGGTTATGACCAGCTATGGTTTACCCAGTCAGACAACAATCTTGAGATTAGTGTTATTGGTACTACCGATAAAACGATCATTCAGGATTGGTATAGCGGTTCTTCCTATCATGTAGAAGAGATTGCTACAGCAGATGGTAATCACACCCTGATTGATACGCAGGTACAGAACCTGGTCAATGCGATGGCTGGCTTAACTCCGCCAGCAGCGGGCCAGACGACATTACCTGCGGCTTATCAGACCCAATTGGCACCTGTCCTGGCAGCAAACTGGTCGTAAACTGAAACATTAGTAAAGTAATATATAAAAGATACAAAAGTAACCAGCAACAAATCATTACTAAAGGGGAAACGGCGGGCCGATATCATCTGATCATGATGTCGACCTCGCTTTGTATTTAAGTGAATAAAAGAAAAAATATAAGGTTTGGTTTGTCTGTTGTTATCCTGGCAATGATCAGTCCAACGCTACAGGCCGCCAATCTGCTGGAGGTCTATCATTCAGCCCAAGCCAATGACCCCACCTTTGATTCAGCCCGCTATGCTTTACAAGCTGCTGAACAAAAGGTTCCTCAAGCAAGGGCAGGCTTATTACCAGTGATTAACCTCAACGGTAACGACAATGCCAATCATGCGTCGACTGAATACAGTGCAGCTACAAACACTACTCAGGTCAAACGTTCCACACAGTCTTGGGCTTGGAATCTACAACTCACGCAACCACTATTCCGTTTGCAAAACTATGTTGCCTACCAGCAATCAGAATATCTGGTTGCCCAGGCACATGCCCTCTATACGCAAGCGGAACAAGACCTCATATTAAGGCTGACGCAAGCCTACTTTGATGTATTGGTAGCTAATGAAACAATAGCCGTCGCTGAGTCACAGATGAATGCCGCTACAGAACAAATGGCGCAGGCCCAGGCAGGTTTTGAGCACGGTACTAATGCCGTTACCGATGTGCATGAAGCCAAAGCCCGTATTGATTTAGCCCGCGCTCAAAAGCTTGCTGCCCTCAATGATTTAGAAGCCAAACGTGCAGAACTAGAAAAGATTGTAGGTCAAGCACCAGAAGCCTTAGCCTCACTCAAAGAAACCGAGATTATCCCCAAACCCCAACCAGAAGATGTGCGCGCATGGATAGAGCAGGCCCGAGTTAATAACCCCGCAGTACTTGCACCAGAAGCTGTTGTTAAAGCAGCAGAATCAGAAGTGAATCGCAATCGCGCCGAGTATCTACCCACTGTAGATATTGTTGCTTCTTATGGCCAGAACTACACCTCAAACAACCTCACACTCCCCAGTGATTACTCTACCAACGCTACGACCAGCAGTGCTGGCTTACAAGTTACAGTCCCCCTATTTGCGGGCGGCGCTACCAACTCAAAAGTCATCGAAGCTATAGCCAACAAAAACAAAGCCCAAGCCCAACTAGAGACAGCTAAACGTCAGGCTGCTACTGATGCCCGCCAAGCCTACTCAGGCATCATCAACGGATTAGCGCAGATAGAAGCACTGGAATCTGCTGTAGATTCCAGTGCGATTGCTGTTGAAGGCAACAAGCAAGGCTATAAATACGGCATCCATATCAATATCGATATTCTCAACGCGCAACGCCAACTCTATAGTGCTAAACGCGACCTCATCAAAGCCAGATACGACACATTAATCCAAGGCCTAAAACTCAAAGCTGCTGTTGGCACCCTCAGTGAAGTTGACCTTATCAGCATCAATCAACTGCTCATCAAATAACTACTACTGCACTAAAACAGCCACCTAATGCTGGTTCTGGACAAGCCAAAAATCAAAAGTTGCATATAGGTTAAAAAAGTTATCCTATATTAAACAGCTAATTAGAAGTGAAAATAATTATTGGTTTTGAAACATACATAAGCTACATTCTTGAATGTAAGAAAATGTTAAGAAATTCACTCTGCTTTCAGACTCTTAGGTGGAGTTTTGGAAAAGATGAAATTTAGGACGGACAGGTTTTGTTTTGTGGGAGGCTAGTTTGTTAAAAATATGGCATAACAATTGCTGTTAGTCATTCACGCAAATATTAAAACCATACAAACAATAAGAATGATATTAAGGGCTTTGGAATGTTATTAATTCAAATTGAAGCGATCCGTACTCTTGTCGGAATACCGTATGAGAGCGGAGAAAATGGTGGTCTGTCCCCTATTATTGTTTTACGAAAAATGGCGAGAATCCTTATTAGGGTTTAAAAAGTGAATTACTCAATTTTAAGAAGATATCAAATGACTTTTTTTACAAGACTTAGCATTATCATTTTCCTGACATTAAACACTTTTATAAGTGGAGGCGCTAATAGTGAAGAAGCAAAAGTCAGTCTGATAAAGCATGTAGTTTATGATAATCAGGGGAATAAAATTATTTATGAGGCAAAAAATTCAGAAACCGAAAACCAGAATTTATATGGTGAAATTGAAATATATAAAAAAAATAACGAATTGATTTACATGCAAAAATATGTTGCAACGCCTGGTTGTTTAGAAAGTGAGTTTTCAAAGCCTAAGTTCTTAGAAAATAATCAATCCGCAAGTGAGCAAATATTAGTTGCATGCGGTGACGATGGCGGTGCCGGTAATCATAACGTTCTCTTTTTCATAAAAAACGGTAAAGTAATTGGCAACTTAGAAATTGGGGCTAACAGCCTACCCAGTATAGTGTGGATTGATGAAAATAAAACTTTCCAGACATATGCTCTTTATAGAAAACCCTCTCAATTCCAAGGCCTAGATTCTTTCTTGATTGTCTATCAATGGGATAGAAAAAACTGGTTTCAGCCTGTGTTCAATTCTTATGCTCTGAAAGAGTATTTTGGTAGTTATTTACGAAATAAGAAACTTATGAATGATAGGTTAAAGGAGCAGCCCCTTAGTGCTTGGAAAGACGTTGTTTCCAATCCCGCCTTGGCAGCTTTGGCTGCCACATCTGATAAGAAATTAATATGTTCTGAGTTAAAGACTTTACCATTTTCGAAATTTTCAAAAACCGATATCCAAAGCACTTTTTCTTTTAATACCAAATATGGTTATCCAAACATCAATATTGCTGACTGCGGAGTAAATTAAATGGCAGATATAAGTCTTAGCTCATCTCAACAGGATGTGGCTACACAAATTTACACCTATGGTAAAGACAATGGATACTCTGATGCAGATATATATGATGCAATCAAAGCTGGATATATTGAATCAAGCCTTGGGAGTAATACTCATTCTGATGGATCAACACACTACGGTTTATATCAATACGATTCGGGTACTTGGAGCACAAATGGCCATCAAGGTAGCTACAACAATATACAAGACTCAATAAAAGCTTATTATGACGACACAACTTATTGGCATACAAGATATGACAGTCTTCCAGATAATATAAAAAGTACGGTTGATTTTGATGATTACAGGTATATTAAACATCATGATGGGCGGAATGTTTTGGACTTTGGCCTTCATCCCGATGACCCTGATAATAGAGGTGCCGATATTTGGAATAATCACAAAGATGATAAATTCAAATTCCCATTGCCATCACCATCACAAGCTTCAGAGAGTTCTCTGTGTATCGATCCAAATGTCTCTCTACGCTTTCTGAATTTCAGCAACTCCCCCCAACGCAGCGACCCCTTCACTTTAGACCTAAACGGCAACGGCATAGACACCGTTGGTATCAGCACCACCAATCCCATTCTTTTTGACATAGACGCCGATGGGGTAAAAACCAGCACAGGCTGGATAGCTGCAACTGATGGTTTGCTGGTTCTGGATCGCAATGGTAACGGCACCATAGACAATGGCCGTGAACTCTTTGGTGATGCCACCCTTAAAAGCAACGGCCAACTCGCCGCCGACGGCTTTGATGCTATCGCCGACCAAGACACTAACCACGACGGCATCATCAGCAGTCTAGATGCCAACTGGAACAACCTACGCGTATGGCGCGACCTCAACCAGGACGGCATTAGCCAGGCCAGTGAACTCACAAGCCTTAACACTCTCGGCATTGCCAGCATCAACGTTACAGGCCAAGAACACAGCACCCTATTGAATGACGGCAACGTACTTGCCGACCTTGGCACTTTTACCTATGCCAACGGCACCAATGGCACCGCAGGCATTGCCGCCAATCTTGCTGATGTCAACCTAGTGCAAGACACCTTCACCAGTCAGTTCACAGACCATATTCCCCTGACTACACAGGCAGCCACACTACCTACCCTGCAAGGCAGTGGACAAGTACGTAACTTACAAGAAGCAGCCAGCCTATCACCAACACTTGCCAATTTGCTCACCCAGTTCGCAAGTGCCAGCAGAGCCGACCAACATGCCCTGTTGGATCAAATCCTCAAAGCCTGGTCAGATACCAGCACCATGGCCACTACCTTCACAGGCGCTTATGCTGGTCATAACCTAACAGTCGACATGCAAGCCTGGTACACAGGTCTCGCCACTGGCAGTGCAGCCTATCAGGCCATGGCTGACAAGCTCACCATCTTGGAACACTTCAACGGAAGAACCTATCAACCTATCCCCAGCGGTACAGATGATGTCAATCTCACCCTCTGGCATGTCGCACAAGACTTACTTAACCAGAGTTACGATGTGCTCAAAAAGTCGGTGTATCAAAGCCTGCACCAAGCGGCAGTCTATGACACCCTAGTAAAACCCCTGCTGAATGAAATACAACTCAACATTACCGACACAGGTATTTCTTTAGATTTCACAGCACTCAATGCAGACCTGAATGCTCGTTTAACTGTAAATCCAACGTCAGGTATCCAGGATTTACTCGACTTCTATGCTGGCACCAAAGACACTCTCAAAGACAGCGGCTGGAATGGTCAGCAGATGATTATGGACTTTCTGACCAGTCATTCCATTACTCCTGAAGTAAATACTGCATTAGTGGATGCTGGGTTTTCTATCAAAGGTTATACCGGCTGGAATAATGGCTATGGCTCAAGTGCAGATGACTTTATGGTGGGTGATGATCAGGCAGATACCATTTCTGGGGGCTCAGGGGATGATGCGATATTCGGTCTTGGCGGGAACGATGCCCTTTACGGCGGCGACGGCAACGACACCCTCGATGGTGGTTTAGGCGGTACAGGTGAGAGCTACCTGGAAGGCGATGCTGGTAATGACACCTATGTCTTCAGACTTGGTGCAGGCATCACCACCATCAACAACAACGACACCACGGTTGGTCGGGTAGACACCGTCAAGTTCACCGATGTGAAATCCACTGAACTGACTTCTATTGTTGAGAACGGCAACACCCTGCAGATTTCATTCGGCAGTGGCGATGTCATCAACATCCTTAACCAGCTTGCCAACCCCAGCTACGCCATCAACCAGTTCCAGTTCAGTGATGGTGTCACCTGGACCCCAGAGCAACTGTTCGCTGCTTATCCGATCACACTGACATCAGGCAATGACGTCTTCAACTTTAACCTGAACGGCAGCGTCCATGTACTGGGTGGAGACGGTAACGACTTCATCAACGGCAAAGGCTATGACGACACCTTAGAAGGTGGTGCTGGCAATGACAGCATGGGTGGCGGTGGAGGCAATGACCTCTTACTGGGCGGTAATGGCGATGATAACCTGTATGGTGAAGATGGTAATGACACCCTGATTGGTGGCGCGGGCAATGACACTCTTGATGGTGGAACTGGCAACGATACCTATCAGTTCACCCAAGGAGATGGTATTGATACCATTGTTGAAAACGATGTTACCGCAGGCAATACAGATGTGCTTAAATTTACCTCAGGTACTAGTTACGACCAACTTTGGTTCACCCACACGGGCAACAATCTTGAGATCACCATCATCGGCACGACTGATAAGACGATTATTAAGGATTGGTACACAGGAATTGCCAACCACATAGAACAAATCACGACAGTGGATGGTAGCCATACCTTGGTGGACACGCAGGTACAGAACCTGGTCAATGCGATGGCGGGGTTAACACCACCTGCGGCAGGTCAGACCACTTTACCAGCAGCGTACCAGACACAATTGGCACCTGTGCTGGCAGCTAACTGGTCATAACAAGCAAAAAAAGTAACAAGCAGCAACTACTACTAAAAAGGGGGAAACGGCAGGCCGACATCATCTCACCAGGATGTCGGCCTTGCTTTGCATGAATGTCCGAACAAGAACCATCACAACCAAGACTAGAAGGCCCATCAGACCCATCGCCTGAAACTCAGCCTCGTATCAAAATCGATACAGGCTTGTCCTGCCTTCTATTACTTGCCCGTTACCACGGAGTAGCCGTCGAAGGCGATCACCTGCGCCACGAATTCGGTTCTGAAACCCAGGCCTTTGGGATTACAGAGATTCTTCTTGCGGCCAAGAAATATGGCCTGACGGCCAAGAAACTCAAAGTCAGTCCAGAACGCCTGCAACACACACCGTTGCCTGCCATCGCCATCGATCAGCATGGTGATTTTTTTGTGATCGCCAGATTGCAGGATGAACAAATACTGATTCATGATCCAGTGGAAGAACGCCCACAACTCATTCCGTTGGATGCCCTACAGGCCAGATGGTCTGGTGAACTCATCCTGATCACGTCCCGTGCTTCTCTCGCTGCTGAACTATCCCATTTTGACTTCACCTGGTTCATACCCGCAGTGATCAAATACCGTCATTTATTGCGTGACGTACTGATCGCTTCATTTGCCTTGCAATTATTTGCATTGGTGACACCGTTATTCTTTCAGGTGGTGATGGATAAGGTGTTGGTGCACCATGGCCTGAGTACCCTGGATGTGATCTGCTTTGGTTTGTTAGTAGTATCGATATTTGAAATTGGTTTGTCAGCGTTACGGAGTTATGTCTTCTCTCACACTGCCAGCCGTATTGATGTGGAATTAGGTGCCAAGTTATTCAGACATTTGCTTGCTTTGCCAGTTGCATGGTTTGGCGCTCGCAGAGTTGGTGACGCAGTTGCCCGTGTACGAGAGTTAGAAAACATTCGCTCATTCCTAACGGGCAATGTCATTACTGTCATTCTGGATGTACTCTTCTCAGTGGTATTCATTGCAGTGATGTTGTTCTATAGCGGCTGGCTGACATTAGTCGTGGTCCTTTCCCTTCCTTGCTACTTCATCCTTTCCCTTGTAGCTACGCCATTGTTACGAGCGCGACTTCATGAGAAATTCAATCGCGGGGCAGAAAATCAGGCTTTCTTGGTGGAAACTGTGACTGCCATGGACACGGTAAAAGCCATGTCGGTAGAACCCCAATTCACTCGTCATTGGGATAACCAGTTGGCGGGCTATGTCTCTGCTGCGTTTAAATCGAATGTGGTGGGTAGCCTAGCGCACGAAGGTGTTAACCTGATTGGTAAGATCGTAACAGTCGTGACCTTATGGATGGGTGCGCGCCTAGTGATACAAGGGGATTTAAGTGTAGGCCAGCTGATTGCATTCAATATGCTCGCAGGGCGAGTCGCACAACCTATCATGCGCCTTGCCCAGCTCTGGACGGACTTTCAGCAAGTAGGTATCTCCATGCAACGCTTAGGTGACATTCTGAATACACCGATGGAAGCGGGACAGGCCAGTCGTATGAGTCTGCCCGCGATTGTCGGCCGAATAGAGTTCGAGCGTGTCAGTTTCCGTTATCGTCCTGATGGAGCCGAAATATTGAGAGATATTTCCCTGACGGTTGATCCAGGTCAAATCATCGGAATTGTTGGGAGGTCCGGCTCAGGTAAAAGCACGCTCACTAAACTCATGCAGCGTTTGTACTCGCCAGAGCGGGGCAGGGTAATGGTCGATGGTATTGATCTGGCTCTGGCTGATCCAGTATGGCTGCGTCGGCAAGTGGGTGTAGTACTCCAGGAGAATATGCTGTTCAACCGTTCAGTGCGTGACAATATTGCATTGAGTGACCCAGGTACTTCGCTAGACAGGGTGATGGCAGCAGCAAAGCTGGCTGGCGCTCATGATTTTATTCTCGAATTACCAAATGGTTACGATACGCCAGTAGGTGAGCATGGCGCGTCATTGTCTGGCGGGCAACGCCAGCGCATCGCAATTGCCAGAGCCTTGATTACAAACCCACGTATCTTGATTTTCGATGAAGCGACTAGCGCACTGGATTACGAGTCTGAAAGCATTATTCAGAATAATATGCGCGAAATCTGCAAAGGTCGTACGGTCTTTATCATCGCTCACCGCCTCTCGGCTGTGCGCCATGCCAATCGTATTGTGGTAGTTGAGCGCGGTCAGATTGTAGAGTCAGGTTCTCATGATGAGTTATTACAACATCAGGCAGGTATCTATACCCGTCTTTACAAATTGCAGCAGGGCTGATTATGAATAATCGCTGGTTTGCTCTATTTAGTCGCTACATCTCCGTATTTAAAGCAGTATGGAAACAACGTTTTTCGTTGGACAGTCCTAAACGGATGACGCACGAATCGGCATTTCTGCCTGCCGCACTTGCACTGCAAGAGACGCCAGTCTCACCGTTGCCGCGTATCCTAGCTTACCTATTAATATCGTTTGCCCTCATCGCATTGATTTGGTCTATCTTTGGTCAGATCGAGATTGTGGCTGTCGCTCAGGGCAAGATCATTGCCACTGGTCATACCAAAGTCATTCAGCCCTTAGAGACTTCAACTGTTAAGGCTATTTATGTTATTGATGGCCAGGCAGTCAAGGCTGGAGACCCATTGATTGATTTAGATGCGACTCAATCGGCAGCGGATCTTTCCCGCGTTACGGAAGATTTACTGACTGCAAGACTTGAAGCTGCGCGTGCCCAAGCATTTCTGGATATAGTTCAAGGGCGTAAAACTGCCAGTCTTTCTGTTGTAGGAGCTGATGCAGAACACCTACAGCAAATACGTCTCAGGCTAGAAAGTGACCTTGCTGAGTACCATGCAAAACTCTCGAAACTGGATGCCGAAATCTTGCAACATCAATCGGAGATACAGACAACTCAGGCCTTGATTGCCAAACTGGAACAAACGCTGCCAATTGCCAAACAGCAGGCTGGCGACTACCAGAGTTTGCTGGACAATAACTATGTCTCCAAACACGGCTATTTAGAGAAAGAGCAGGCCATGCTTGAACAACAGGGTGACCTGGCTGCCCAACAATCAAGACTGAGAGAGATTAATTCAGCAATTGAAACTGCTAAAAGAGAACGTACGTCGTTCGTCGCAGAATCGGCAAGAGCACATTTCGATGCGCTGAGTGATGCCGAGGTCAAAATAAGCCAATTGACCCAGGAACAGCGCAAGAATGATCAGCGCAATCGATTGATGCGCCTGACTGCCCCAGTAGATGGCGTGGTACAACAGTTAGTCATCCACACCATTGGGGGAGTAGTCACCCCAGCGCAAGCATTGCTAGCAATAGTGCCTCGCGAAAATGCGGCAGAAATTGAAGCCAATGTTGAAAACAAAGATATTGGCTTTGTAGTTGATGGCCAGAATGCTACCGTTAAACTCGAGACCTTCCCTTATACCAAATACGGTACCGTTGCAGGCAAGGTCACCTTTGTATCCAATGATGCGGCAAACGATGAGAAAAAAGGGCTGATTTATCCAGTACGTATTCTTCTGGAAAAATCCCAGATGCGTATAGATAACAAGATGGTAAACCTGAGCCCTGGGATGGCAGCTACTGTAGAAGTAAAAATTGGAAAGCGGCGAGTTATTGAGTATTTCTTAAGCCCATTACTTCAGTATGCGAATGAGAGTTTGAGAGAACGTTAGAGACTGACTGACAACTGGTATTAAATGATTTCCTTACCAACCGTCAGCATTCTTTCCCATTCCTCAATAATGGGTAAATTACATTCGGATTCAGCGAGCAAATCAGACAGTTCCTACTATGAATTTGATTCTGGAAGATGCGTAAATTTATCTTCAGGTCTACTGCTCCACCTATCTTTATGCCCAGGGCTGTAACGAATTTCATCGGTAATCATTATTGATTAGTTTTGATACGAATAATTTCTTTATTCAGTTAAGATTCAGCCATGAAGATCTTAGTCTACTCAGACCTCCACCTCGAATTTGCAAGCTTTGATCCTCCAAAAATTGATGCCGATGTCATCGTGCTAGCAGGAGATATCTGGCTGAAGGATTTCGGCATTTTTTGGGCTCGGGAGAAATGGCCAAAGAAGCCGATTGTTTACGTGATGGGAAATCACGAGGCCTATAAAACTGAGCGTAACGCCGCACTAAAGCTGCTCCGTGGTTCAGCTCATGAAGTAGATGTGCACTTTCTTGAAAATGATGAAGTCGTGATTGATGGCGTACGATTTCTAGGATGTACTCTATGGACTGATTTTGAGCTGTTTGGCATTGAGAAGAAATATGACTGTATAAGAGAAGCTAAAGAGAACCTGAACGACTTTAAACTTATCAGAGAGGGTCCAGATAAATTTACTCCTGGAGACTCAATTACTCTTTTTAGACGAAGCACTGAATGGCTTAGATCAAAATTAGCAGAGCCATTTGATGGGAAGACAGTAATCGTTACCCACCATTTACCATCCAAACGATCTGTATCACCTGAATACGAAGAAGACATGCTCAGCGCCTGTTTTGCCAGCAATCTCGATGAGCTATTAGGTAAAGGTGAAGTCTGGATCCATGGCCATACGCATGACAGTTTTGACTATATGGCGGATGGCACTCGGGTAGTCTGTAATCCCCGTGGGTATGTGCAGAGGAATATTCAGGAAAACTCTGAGTTTAATCCTGAATTAGTGATTAATTTAGATTGAGTCCAGAGACCGGTTGAATCTGCCGTCGATAGCGGAAGCTTGACAGTGAGCAATCAGATGGGCCTAGAGTATGTAGCCCGAGAACAAGAGCCAGAGTTGTACGACCATGTCCCGGTGGTAATCAATTAATCATCATCGCTCAGTCAGCATTGATAATGATCTTATGATCAATCCTTACTTACCCAGGTATAAACACCACAGGGCTAACGCCAAAGAACTTGCCCAGCTTCGCAGCCAGTGCTGCGCTGATTTTGCGTTTACCAGACAAGATGGCAGAGAGGTTGCTCTGCGGCACAATGGTAACCAGGTCTTTCTGAGCCAAACCTTTTGATTTCATCAGGAAACGAAGAGTGTGATGTGGCGCTGCTGGTTCAATAGCGTAGTGCTCTTGCTCATATTTTGAAACCAAATCGCAAACCAACTCCAGCAAGCCAGCGAGAGCGTGGTCTTCATCTTCACCAACGACATCCAGCAGGGAATTCATCAGAGCTATCATATGATCGTAATCAGCTGCGTCATGGATTGGTCGCAGATGCACCATGGTGTCGAACGCCGCCCAAGTGGATTGGATGGCTCGAATATCAAACTTAGTTTGAATCGATTGCATGATCAGGCCTTTCCTTTTCTGTAGCGCTTGCATCAATCGTCACCTGCGGTTCTTGAAGGTCCATTTGATTCATTTGACCAGGTAAAACCGGAAGCATATAAGCTTCAAAATTCCTAGGTCTTTTAGAACTGCTGTTTACCATACTGCTTCAAAAAGAGAAACTGAAGCAAATCTTAAAAATGCACATTGGTATGATTAGATGGCGCCTGCTAACGACCCAAAGCGGTCATTACTTCTAATGTCATGTTTCCAAAGAGCCAATTAATTTGTAAATAAATCGACGCTCAAATGCTACATATACTATATTCGAAGAACATCATTTAGAGGTCTATTGAATGAAAAAATACGCTCATCAGTTTATGTGGATAACCATATTTTATATCGCATGTATTTCGTTAGTACACGCAGATCAACAAACAGAAACTCAAATAAAAATACTGCCTTTTATTGAAGCTGATGGTGAACTAGACTCTGGAAAAGGCGATGAGTTGCTAGCATGGGCAACTCCAGAAAAAGTCATATTTGGCACTTATGTGAATTCACATTTCAGCGATCCTAGCTGCAATAGTCAGAATCCTCGCTCTGAGTGTAAAAAACCCACATTTGAAAAAACGAAAATCTTGATGGTATTTGACATCTCCACAAAACAGACAACCTTTAACATTAAAAATGAATTTCAAGAAAGCCAGCTAGAGTTATTTAACCAAAAGCTTTTTTGGGACGACTATTCTTGTCCATACGAAAAAAAAATAGGCAGTAAATCAAATACAACATACCTTGCACTAAAACCAAAAGACGGCTGTATTAAAGAAATAGCAGATGATAAGAATGTGGTGCACAAGTATTCATATGTGCGGCCAGATGGGAAGAATTTTTTTATATTAGAGCGGCAATTCCATGATGAGATACGTTTTTGGAGTTGGATAGACTGGCTTAAAATGTATCTCCTAAGAACATCGGTAACATATTCGACAACCACTGACGGAAAAGGTGGATCTTATACTGTTAGTAGTCCTTCCAGTTTCATTTTGCTTTCGCCTAATACTGGCAAATTCAGCTTTATAGATGTGGGAGAAAACTCCTTCAGTGGGGCGACAGTTACGAGAGCTGGTGTAATTGCTGAATTAGGAAGTTATACAAACATACCAAAAGAGAAGCAAGGCTTGACACTTATTCACGAAAACCAACGGTATAAAATTGCCGAAGAGGAGTTCATTGGTTATACCGCTGTTTCACCTGATGGATGTCATGTCGCTTATTTGGCCTCTAGACGAGTAAAAGAGATTCGTAATGGGTACAACGATGATATCGATTACAGCAAATTGCGTGTGATTGACGTGTGTGAAGGTTTTGGCGTGGCAAGGGATGCAAACCCTTTCATCTCATTATTAAAATGACAAAAAAGTAATTTTTATTACCTATAAATTCTGCCCTTACAAGTAATTGAGCAGAGGCTGCTATTGGCCGATAGCAGGCTTTTGTCGGATCATTTCAATTAATAATTCCTAGGTCCAGAAATCTCATTTTTCAAAGCTATCTTGAAACCAGTTAGCATCCTCAAGGAGTTTTTCTGCACTCAAAGGTGTCTTTTTGATTAGAACCACTTTGTTTTGTGGCTGATTGGCTTTTGTAATTGCTTTAATTTTGTTCTGTTCTTCCCTTGAAAAAGTCAGTTCTAGTTTTTTTAGATGCTCATTCTCCAATTGTCGCTGTATCAGGCTCTGTTTTTGAATTTCACCGAATGGATTTGGCAGATCAATCGGGCACCAAAGATCATTTTTAACTTTGCGATTTTCGATAATTTGCCGATGAATAATCTCGACATCCTGCCTCTTAGCTGAAAACCTAGGTGAAGCGTACGCCAGTTCGATTTCCTTAATCGTCACCTTCCCGGAGAAATTTCGTGAAATACCGTATGCAATTGTGAGCAACTCAACAAGACCACGTTTGATGCCAGCGCAATACCAATGAATGGCTGCCGCATCGTCATTCGCATCAAACCTGAACACTTCAGGAAATAGTCTCAAAAATGTATCTAGTGTTTTTATCCAGTCTTCACTATTCGGAGGATCTGGGTGCAAGCAAGTCAAGTTAGATAGCATGCGGTCACGATCTTCTTGAGGCCGTTTTGCCAGGCGATGAATGAGGCTGTAATTGGCACTATAAAGGCATGGTAATCCAAGCTGTCCAACTGACAAAAGCAATTCCATCAATTTGGCATTGGCTGTGGAAGACAATGTAAGAAATTGAAGTTCGTCGACAATTACCATAGGCACCCCATTGATATATCCATGCTTGCGTAGCAACTTAATCGAATTTCTTAATGAATGCTCCTCACCCCAGAAAGAGTCTAGGATTAGTTTTGCCGAGCTGTTCTCATCTACTATGCTGATCCAAGGGTTCAGTAATGACATACCTGTATGGTATTCATCTACCCGTAAATTATGTCTCTGCTCTTGCGGCAGAATTCGTTTAAAGGCTTGCACTAATTCGGTCTTGCCAACCCCAGCCAAGCCAGTAAGCCCCATCAAACGCGTAAATTTTGGCAGGGGAGGTTTTGAGTAAATGTGGCGGCAAAGTGCTTGGGGTGATGGGTAATACGTTTTGCAGTGAGTCACTATGACCTCAACCCAATAGTGCAGGATGGCAACATTTTGTTGTGTTGGCACAAAAACCTGCTCAAGTATTTCTTGGAGTTTAATTTTTGCTGCATCATGAGATAACAGACTGATATCTGGCAACTCATCAGGAATGTACATGGCTCGCCGCCTAATTTCTTCTGGATCAAGAAGGTGTTCGAATCTGGAGACCCAAGGATTTCTCTCTTGGGTCATGCTGCTTTCTTCCTATTAGTGGATTTGGAAGGAGATGTCGAATCCAACACTTTCTTCGGTTTCCTGAAAGATGTTGTGCCTGCGTTCCAGTCATGCCCTGTAGCCCGGTGAAACTGAATTCGAGCTTCAGCATCAACAGCATGTTGATGTTGGGTAAATTCCGAATTCACATAAGATCGAATAGCAGCGAATTCTTCAACTTCTGCGAGGGATTGAAACAGGTCATCTTCCAGGCCCCGCAGGGGTAGTTTTGCCGCCAATTGGAACAAGCGTCCGTTAATGTCGACCCAAATAAATCTTAGGCACATACTATGGCCGTAGCCTAATACATTTAACTCAGCGCCACGGCCAATGTCTTCCAAAATACCGAGTGACCGAATTTCTGAAGAATCATATCTTATGTTTTTAAACCAAAACCCATCGTGTTTTGTTTTGAGTTCAATTGGTGACAAAAAACTTCGAATAGCTTTTTCGATAGTTACGTTCATAGCGTCATTGCGACCGCGCTGATCGTAGTGGTTCCAGAGCCCAATTGGGGTTGGTTGAATATAGGCTAGATCTGGGTTGGGGTAGATGCGATCTGACATGTCTGCTTTTTGGTTGTAAGCAATGGTTGCAAATATCTCCCGCTTTGCAAGTTCTACGGGCGTAAGATTACTTAATGTATACGTCGGGCGCCCTTCAATTTTGAAGTCTCGGGGATGTGAAGATTCAATGCCTGCTTTGGATTGGCCAAACCATGCAGGGGGTAAACCTTTAATGGCTGGTTTCAAATCATCGTCATCAATCAAATCTTTTTTTGAGCCTGGCCCCCGATCAAAAATGGTGTCGCCTGTCATTCCAACGCAAGGCCAGTCCTTATCTTCGATTTCTATGCCGAATAAGCTACAAAAGAATTTTTTTGGAACCGCCATTGAGAACAGCGTCGTGCGATAAGCCTCGCTGCTTTCTTTGTTAGTTGAAAATCCAATGCCCAACAACATTCCTGACAGAGTGTCCCTACATCGGACAACGCATAGCGGGGGATAATAATTGCCCTCGGTGTAGGATTTTGGTCGCTCAATAGTGTAGTACCCATCAAACTCGACTCGTTCATATAAATTAGCTACCGCTTCAGAAAACTTGCCTTTTGAGACTGATAAATCTGTCCGAAAGCGAACTTCACCATAAAGATTTTTTTGAAGTTGCTCAATGCTGAATGCTTTTTTTACTTCATATTTGAATTGTTCAATGGTTGGGAAAGCCAGCCCCTGGGGTTGAGAAACTGCCTTAACTTTTGACAAGGAATCAAATACACTGGTTTGCGTGGTGACCTTGCAATTAAATTCGGATATTAATGTTTTTGAGTAGATTTGGCTCATTTTGACACCCGTTTTCCCGAATCGGCGATAGCCATCAATGATTCCCTTACGCATTTCGACGGTCATTCCAAATCCGTAATATTTCCCGTAAGCCAAGCTAGGGCGTCCGAATTTAACTCCTACATGCTCAGCACGATCCCAATGTCCAATTTTATGGAAAGGCGGTAGCAATACCCACTGATCGCGTCCAAAACAGAGATAGGTGAGTAGCCATGCCCGAAAACGTGATTCATTCTGCGGTGTGGCACATTCTCGTGCCTTTGCATTAATACTCGCTTGAGGGTCTGGTGAGTCGAGAATCTCATCCATAGTAATAATGGCAGGAGTTATCCAGAAGAGCCGCTCTTCGACCCGTTCACGGTGCTGCTTTACTGCCTTCGGGCGCTTAAGATCAATTCGGGAAATGTCTCGACCTTCCAGTTCTTTTAACCAAAGAGGCATTGAAGTTTGATTTTCGGTTAAGGTAATCTGCTCAGGTATACCTGCCTCAAAGGCATCCCGATCAATGACAATTAGTTCCGAGGATGGAGTTTTGCCCTTCTCATAGCCGAAGAGAACTAGGAACACTAATTTCTTGGTCGCATGGCTTTTTAGAAAGTGGTAAACCAGATCCTTTTTAAGGTGCAGGTATCCATGGGGAGCATGAAGCTGACTACCAATTTTCATTTTTACTTCCCGAACCAATTGCTATGCTCATCAATGACGTCTTTCTGTTCTGGGTTGAGCGGATGATTAATGAGGATGGGGGTATAGAGGTCGACCCGGATCCTTCGCTGCCAGATCGCCTGATAGAGGATGGTTCTCGCTTTGTCGGGTGGAAGATTAAATCTTGCATAAGCCCATGTAACAATTTCCAATGGGGGAATGCCGATAGTCATTGCATGTTTGAATTTCTCCTCAATTTCCAGGTGCTGATCCTTAACAATTAACACTGATCTTCGCTGGTATAGGAAAAGCTGATTCAGATTGCAAGAAACATCTTCATTCAGCTGATTACCTGCGACTTGAATCGTTGGAATGCTGGCATCAGCATGATAAATGTGTTCGATTTCGTGTCTTGCTAGTGCTTTGTCAATCTCTTTTGTCGATGCACAGCTATGGCTATCTGAGTAAGGTCGCTTGAAATCTTTGGCAGATTCCTTCACCGTTAAATTTCTGCATTGAATGTGATGGTTCTCACCCATAAAAATCAGAAAATCCCCAATATAAGGATAAGGTATGCGTCTGATCAGAGTTGGATCTTTGTCATCTGGAACACGCAAATAATGCAAATACTTCAAATACCCTAATCTCTCTGCCACATCAACGACCCCTCTGATAGGAGGTAACTGACGAGACACTGTTCCTGGAAATCCAACGACAGGGTTTTCTTTCGGGGTAGTTGAAAGCATTTTCTGTTCATGAATATCGAGCAAGTCCGGATGATAAAGAAGTCGCAATGCAACCTTCTTCTCATTTAGTGAGAGTGTGTGAATGTCGCGATTAAATTTTGGTGATCTTAAGGTGACAGCCCAAGAGGAGGATGGGGCCTCAGCTGGAGTCGCCAAGATTGACGGCACATACTCATCGCCAAAGCGTGAAATGGTTTGTCGCGACAGAATTCGTTTTAGAGTTGCTAGGGTCGGGCCTTTTTTGGACGCCATAATGTTCTCCGCATAAAATAAATACACTGCGGAAAATGGACTTTAAAAAGACAAAAGAAGCCCTTTGACTTTCGAGAGCGGGAGGCTCAAACTGAAGGTGTCGAATCAACAGTAAAAGCATCTCCCAAAACTCAAAAGCCGATTTTCCGCAAGGATGATCGGTTTTTTTGTATCACATGAATTTTTAAGTTTCTTGTTCTACTCCAAGTAATTGCTGATGAAATTCTGAATTTTTGAGAAATCTGGTTCTTGAGTCTGGCTTAGAAACCCACAACTAACACAACTCCGTTTTAGCTCCTGCAGTTCCGCCTCAATTCGCTGGAGTGCACGCGCTTCCAGTAATGCTAATTTTTCTGCTTGAGTGGCATTCAATGCTTGAGCTAATCTGGATAACTGCAGATCACGAGGCGCACCACGTCGACCAGCTTCGATAGCGGCTAGATACGACTGATCCATTTCAGCGGTGATTGCTACGGCTTTTTGGGAAAGTCGATGTGCTTTGCGAATCGCGAGCAAGCAACTACCGAATCGATTGATTTGTGTCTGAATATTTTTTTCTGGAACCAGCATGTGCCAATAAAAGCATTTTTTTATCAGTCCCAAAAGGGGCACTTTGCCGAACTTTTAAATCAAATTGATGGCTTTTTTACTTATCAGGCACTGCTGTGATTGGTGTTTGCAGCGTTTGCTGTATGTGGGTTTGTTGGAGGTTTTTGAAGAAATATTTCTTTATATGGAGAATTTGATACAGCTTATCCATAACGCTGTAATGGAAAGTCAGGTTTACATCACTTGAGGATCTCGCCAAAACTACCTAAGATTAAATGATGCGAAGCATCAAACAGCCTAATCTTTATTTTCGGTCCGCCTATTTCATTGATTCCTTGAAAGCAAAGACAGGACTTACTTTCACCACAATCGAGGAAAGAGTCAGGAGAGAACAGTACGAAAAGCATGGATTACAAGCCCCTGCTACAGAGACGGTCAGAGATTATTTTCGGCTGAAGCGCGCTGTAGCATTTGAATCTGATATAAGGAATGCGAATAAATTTCCTTCTTGGCTTATGGCGGTTGAAATGGAGTTCCCTCTGACGTCGTATGCGTTCTTTCATCCACTTTTTGACCTTCTGTTTAGTCGGGTTGAGTCTTCTTCCGCCTGGATGAAACATTTTGAGAGGATTCCGGAACAATGGATACTTGAGGTGGAGTCTCAGGGGAGGGCAGAGTTAGCTGCTGAGTGGCGAGGTCTTAATGCGTCAAGCAGTAAAAGACTCCATACCAAAAAGTCCTCAAGTCAGATCGATCGACTTAGTCTTGTGCATCTGCTCATGATCCGAACCATTTATCGAGAAGTCTTGTTTGAAAAAAACGGGTTATCCAGTTATTTCAAAAGACGCTATCTATTGGCAGAAGAAGAATTAAACAGCGCTGTTTCAGAGAACAGCCTTGATGCACTCTTTATTCTGCTGGCGTTGACTGAGGAAGCAGCCTTGATTGGTGACGCGAAACGATTCGAGATATGCCATTCAGCTTTTCTCAACTCACTGGGAAATATCCATGAATATGAAGGGTGTGAAGCAATAGCTGCCAAGATTCTGCCTTATATCCACCACCACTTAAATACACAAGTAAATCTAAGACAGTACCATTTCACAGATATCGAAGGGTTGGGTCTGCCTGTGACCTGGAAATCCACTTTGGTGGGTGAAAGGTTATTTCGTAACGATACCGATCAATAAAAGATGTTTATGCTAATGCGGTCAAACACTCTATAAATAATGCTCCTTTCCAAACCTCTAGATGGTGAATTGATTAGTGGATATTCAGGCAGACTCCGTGTGTTGAATGGATATGCAAATATGAAGCGGACGTGGCGAGCATTATCTGATTTTCATAAAAAGCCAATGTATCTGACCCATTTATTAGCAATGAGTGCACAGCTGGATATCGTGGATATAACTCTCAACCATTCACTTTTACCTTACCGTCGCTGCTCCACGCCAACTGTGACCTACTTTATTGATGAATTTAAAAACCCCAATTATATTGATTACAATATTTTTCGCACTTCAGGAATTAATCCAGGTTTTTGTCGGAATTGCATACAGCAAGATTTATCTAAACACGGATATTCTTATTGGCGTAGGGAACATCAGGTGCCAGGGATAGATTGGTGCCCAGAGCATGAGGAGCCTCTGCAACGCACTAGTGACCCTAATGCATTCGAAAACTTACCTATTGATTTTCTCAATTCCCAAAATTTTGCAACTGAACAAATTGAGCAGCGACCAGAGGCTGGGAGTCTGGTAGACCGTTATATAAAAATATCTCTTGCCCTGATTAATAACCCCATCCCTATTCTTGGCAGATCCAATATTCGTAAATTGCGAGAATATGTCGAGCAATTGGATGCGGGAATTGATTTCATACACAATAAAAACGGGGTTCCGATATCCACATTGGTCGCTGAAAGATATCCAAGAAACTGGCTTAAGCGTCTTTGCCCAGATTTCGAAACTCGTCGTGATAATGTATGGTTTGACCCTATTGATAACAGTCTCATCACTGGCGCATATACTGAAATGTTTATACTTTTCGTTACCATGCTTTTTGATAACGATGACGACGCATTAGGATTTTTTAAGAATAGAACCAGATTGGATCAACTGGAATCCGTTCATTACCATAACCATAAACCCTCAAGCGTAAAAAGGAAGTATTAGTCAGGCTTGGGGAAAACTAGACTGTTTAATAACCAGACATTTATCATTTTTGTGTCAATGAGTCTGTAATAATCAAGCTCTAGTCACATATCGGGCTTAATGTATGGCTGCTAATTATCAGAATAGTTATTTAGCCAACATCCACAAAAAACGTCTGAATCTGGATTTGTTCGATGGCCGGGATACTCCCATAGTTAAGATTCGGGATGACGAAACCATTTATAGCTGGTGTGCACGAATCCATCGTCTGTCTTCTTGCTTAAGTCCCAACCTGACCTGCCAGCAACTATTTGGACATCACTCCAGTGGCCTACGTCACGATTTACCTGGATATATACGGCACTTGGTCGATAAAACCTATTGCCACCAGACTGCTGAGAGTTTGGCTGTCAATCATACGGTTCTTGGGTTTTTTAAACCATTTCTGCCAAAACACATATTTAATCAATATATTGATACCATGTTGAATTCGCTGAGCTTGAATATCAGGCGATGTCTCGCCTCCAACCTTAGTCATCAAGGAGTCCCATTCCCTTTAAAGATGTGCCTGAAATGTGTATCTCAGTTCAGGGAAATCCATGGGTATACCTACTGGAACATCCGTCATCAATCCCCTCATTTGCAAGTATGTATAAAGCATCGAGACTACTTATTGGTGGCGCCAGATGAATTTCATCAACTAATCCGCCATCAATGGGTTCTACCCGATGAAGTCGACATAAAAAATTGGGGCCAAGGATTAATGGTCTCAACTGAGGCTTTGGCAATATTGGAAAGTCTGGAGAAATGGTTAGCCTCATTTGAGGTGCTAGGCGACCAACCTTTGGATCCATCTATTTTGAGAGTAGTTTATCTGATGGAGTTTAATGAAAAGGGGTATGCGTCACATAATGGTGCTAAAGGTTCTGCTTCGACTATCAATGCTTTTAAAGATCAATATCAGTCTGTATTTAATCTGAGAGGATTCGATTTTCTGCGTGACGTTGATCAATACGGGGATGGGGTACTAGAAATGGTATTGAAACAACGCCCACTCACGCGATATCCATTAAAACATATGTTCGCATTGGATTTTTTGTTTGATACACCTAGTGATTTCTTCAAGCAATATTTTGAAATCAATGAATACGCTATTAAAGAATTTGGTCTATGAAGAACTTGGTGCCATCAGTTTATGATGAAATTGAAGTCCTAACGTTTAGTGTATTTGGCGATTCTAAGAAAGCAAAGGCTTGGATGGCGACATATAACTTCGCTCTCCAAGCAACACCGTTAGAGATGTTTGATAGAAAAGGAGGTAAGGATGAAATCCTAAAAGTCCTCAATTCAATACGATATGGTGACGTAATTTAAGCGGTGTCTCCCTATTAAGAAAGTATGTGTCTACAGAGAATGCTAAATCTGAGTTGCCAACTTTTCTTGGTCGATACAAAATACCATTTAAGGTTATATAAAAATGAATTTTCATTTGGATTTATATGGCAATTCTATATTTTATTTAACCAATTATATTCAGTAGATTATCAATCCCACCTTAAAATGTAAAAGACGACTGTTATACTAGAATTAATCAACTTCATGCAAGAAGACTAGGATAAATACCAATGGCTAGGCTTCCTTTCAAAGTCTCTGCACGCGCGGCGCGATTAATTGGCAGAGAGAATGTTGCAACTTCTCAAGGTGCTATTACTGAACTAGTTAAAAATGCATATGATGCTGATGCTAGTGCTTGCGCCATTCTGTTTGTGCCCAGCAAGAAAAATGCTCCTGAATTCCTCTCGGAGAATCAATTTGTAGCATTGAAACGATCAATAGTTGATATCGAACAATACTATCCATTAATCGATGGTAAACGTAACCAGAAGCCAAATTTATCTCCAAAAGAGCAATCTTATATAAATACTTCGTTTCAGAATATTTTGAATTTATGGATTGTTGATAATGGACATGGTATGTCTAGTGAGGTTATTAAAAACCATTGGATGGTTATTGGCACAGACTCTAAAGAATTCGAAGATACTTCTGTGGGGGGGAGGACCTTTACTGGCGCTAAGGGAATTGGTCGTTTTGCGCTTGATCGCTTAGGTATGGAGTGCGAGCTATTTTCGGCCACAGAAGTTGATAATATTATTGTGCAGTGGCTAGTTGATTGGGGGGATTTCGAAGGAGAAGGGAAAATTATTGATGAAGTCCAGGCTGTTCTCGATACCGTATCTCAGCCTATAACCAAAGCATACTCTGATAATGATATTAGTGACTTATTACCAAAGACTGGTCCAGTCCGTGATGAAAAACCTAATGAGCCAGGTTTGCCCTTGTCTTTTGGCAAAGGTACTGCTATCAAAATCTCATATTTACATGATCACTGGGATGAACGAGACAGCCTAAAGTTAAAACAGACATTAGAAGCACTTCTCCCACCTAAAGAGCGTGGAGACTTCAATATATATATTCACGATTATAGATCAATAGAAAACAGTGGCTGGATTGATAATTTCCCACCCGACCAATTTGATTACCGACTTATTGCAAATGTTAAAACGAGTGGCGAAGTATTGATTACTCTTGATAGACAAGAAATTGATCCTTCAAAAATTAGAAACTCAGTTTTTGATATGAAAGAAATGCAGAATAGTGGATATAAACGCGAAGATTTTAACCAAGGATCTTTCACTTACACTAGTAGCCTTCAATCTTTGCTTAAATTAAAAGATGTAAAGGATTTGCAACAGTATTTAGAGATTGGTGCATTTGATTTCACAATGTATTTCTTTAAATTGGCAAATCCAACTTCTGATAATTTACTCAGGTATCCCCAAAAAAGTTTTGATGTTCAGAAAAGGAAGCGCTGGTTAAGCAGTTCTGGAGGGATTAGATTATATAGAGATGGTTTTAGAGTCCGACCATATGGTGAACCCAATACTCAAGGGTCAGACTGGCTATTGCTAGGGCAACGAGTCGCACAAAATCCAGCTCCTGCAAGTCGTATTGGTTGGCGCGTTCCTCCTCAGCAATTGGCGGGGACAATAAGCATAACCAAAGCAGGCAATCCTCTACTCGCGGATCAGTCAAACCGCGAAGGCATA
Source organism: Methyloradius sp. (assembly GCA_035460505.1). Classification (GTDB taxonomy): domain Bacteria; phylum Pseudomonadota; class Gammaproteobacteria; order Burkholderiales; family Methylophilaceae; genus Methyloradius. The sequence continues at coordinate 88,322 of DATHWP010000007.1, forward strand.
ATGAATGAGAGGGCCTTTGCCGCATTTCGTACAATAATAATGTCTCTCATCACTGAATTTGAATATGACAGAAGTTACATTTTCCATCATTTTGATAAAGCCTATGACAATGACCATAAGGACGAATCAGAGGTCGAAGAAGGAAAGCAACTTGCGAAAGAGCTTTTAGGCAAAAAAGAAGAAAATCCTAGCCCCCAGACTAATTTGCCATTAGCAGATGCGGGTGAACTAGAAGAGCAGAATCGTAAAATTGCTAAGGCATATCAATCAGAAGAACAAAAAAACGAAGCCCTGAAGGACGATATTCAAGTTATGCGAGGAATGGCTACACTTGGAACTGTTCTTGTATCTTTCACACATGAACTCAAGCAGATTAAGGCCAATATGGTATCTCGAGGTCAGCGGATGGAGAATGCATTAGAAAGAGTAGTTGATAAAACTAAACTAGCGACTCTCCCAGAGCAACTTGACCCTTTCCAAATAATGGCCCGATGGAATAGAGAAGATGAAAAAGTTGGTCGTTGGGTTGATTTTGCTTTGTCCGCAGTTTCGCCGGCAAAACGTAGGCGTCGCGTAATATATTTAAATGAGTATTTAGATGGTCTGAGTTTACATTGGACTGAATTTCTTACAGCTAAACAGATAAAACTTCACATTGAAGTTAATAGTAGTTCGGTATTGGGTATCCTCGCCCATGAAATAGACTTAGATAGCATCTTTTATAACTTGATCGTCAATTCTGTAGAAGCATTTTTCCATCCTTCATCTGCAATATCTCGTGATATTTGGATAATAGTTTCAGATGCTGAGAAGGACCAACTAGAAATAATTTATAAAGACAATGGGCCAGGATTATCAACTTCTTTAAATGTTGCTGAGGATATATTTATCTTCGGCATATCGTCAAAACCAAATGACGGATCGACAGACCTAAGTGGAACAGGCATAGGGATGTGGCTTGTCAAAAATATTGTTGACGACTATAACGGTAGTGTAAATCTTCTTACTCAAATTGGTGAGCCAAAATTCTCATTAACCCTTAAGTTACCAAAATACGTCCAATGACAAATACAAATATAGAGGCACAAGTAGAAGAAAACAGACGCCCGAATATCGCTTATGTCGATGAAGTTCAGGACGAGAGAGATAACTTCTTCAATGATGCATATGATAGTGGCTTATTTGGAGAAATTTATCCTTTATCACCTAAAGCCGACTTAGCAGAGTTTATTGTTGATCTTCTTGAGCTAGATATCGATGCATTGGTAAGTGATTTCAATCTTTCCGAGGCAGGCCCATTAAATTATAACGGTGAACAACTGGTTGCAACTTTTTTGTCTGTTCGCAGTGAGTTTCCATGTTTCATTCGCACCTCATACGATGAGGCTGCTTTTGCATCTTCAGAAGATGTAAACCGAGTCTATTCCAAAAATACAAAAGATGATGAAAATGCGGGTAGATATCTTTTCAGGAGAATTGTTTTACAAATAAACCATCATCGTCGGCGTGTCTCTCAATGGCAGGATGAATTGGCCAGTTTGCTCGATATAGATGTGGTGGCCAGAAATGGTGCAATTGTGGAAAGAATCTTGGAGTTGGACTCAAAAATTGAATCCAGTTTTGCTAAAGATCAGGCCTTACCTAGCCATGTAAAACAAAGCTTGCTGCAAACTGAGAATCATCTTATCGCAGAAACAGAGCGTTTGATATTAGACATGAAACAGCTTCTTGGCGAATAAAACATGAATGTACATGCAATACGTCCAGCCCGTCGCAATCTCCAAGTTCAAGTCCACTATAGGGAATATCGTGAAGATTTGAAGTTAGACTTTAATGGCGCATGTGGATATTGTGATGACCAAGATTTACGAGTGGATAGCGTATGTTTTCACATAGACCATTTTGCCCCCAAAAGTCGTTTTCCTCACCTAGAACATACCTATACTAATCTTGTTTATGCATGTCGATTTTGCAATTTACGTAAATCAGATCACTGGATAGGAAATGATCCTCATATTCATAATGATGGACAGAAAGGTTTTGTTGATCCTTGTGGAGATGAATTTAATCAACATTTGGAGAGAGATAATCATGGTCGAATAAAGGGCATCAGTAATTTAGGTAAATATGTGATAAAGCGCCTTAACTTAAATTTGATTCGTCACGAATTACTTTGGAAAGCTCGTCGCGCACGGGCTTTACGTGATGTTATACCTGGATTACTTCAGAGATATACTGTTGCCGGTTTTCAGAACGATGCAAGATATACAGAACTTTTAGAAAGATTTATGGAGTTAACATTGAAAATAGAATCGTATGAACTTTGTGCGATCCATGGATAGTCCATCAGAAATTAGGTTTACGGGTGCCGTTTACACTCCAGTTGAAATTGCTAAAGCCATTGTTAGCTATGTTAAAAGCATCATAGATCCAGACAAGGCATTAAATATTCTTGAGCCTAGTGTGGGTGACGGTTCCTTTCTTAAAGAGATATTTCCAGTTTTTAAAGCAGTTACTTTGACTGCAGTGGATATTGATAAATCTGTCATCGATCAACTGACAGAAAACATTAATTACTTTGCAAATCCAATTTCATTTATAACAAAAGACTTCTTGCAATACTCTACATCTGCTCTTCGAGAGAGTGCTCAACCTTTTGACCTAATCATCGGAAATCCCCCCTTCATCAGAAAACATAATTTTTCTGATGAGTTTAAAAACTCTATTAAAGAGCTATCAGAAATATGTGAGTACCCATTAAAGGATTTAAAAAACAGTTGGGTTGCTTTCCTTATCGCATGTTCAAGAATGGTTTCAGATAATGGCATCGTTGCATTGATCCTTCCATATGAGCTCATGACGGTTGATTATGGGCAGAAGGCACTTCATATACTCCTAATGCAATTTGATCGTATTGACATTGTAATTTCTAAAAATAAAGCTTTCCCTGACATTGAACAAGATGCAGTAATATTTGTCGGTCAAAAAAGCTGCAAAACTAATGGGCTTTACGTAAACCGCGTAAACCATATGGCCAATTTAAGTTCACCTGAAATTCATAAGCTTAATTTTATGACCCAATTAGGTCGCGGTTTAGAGTTGAGTGCTTTTTTGCTACCAAATAACACATTAGATTTGTTAAGGAATTTACAGGCTAGATGTGCTTCTATAGATCATTATGCAGGTAGCGCTCCAGGCATAGTATCTGCCGCAAATGATTTTTTTATTCTTACTAAATCAAAAGTTACAAAACTGGGACTGCAAGATTATGTGATTCCAATATTAAAAAAGGGGAGCTATGCTAGTCCCAGTCCTATGTTTACAGCCCACGATTTTTCTGAAATTGAGATTAGCTCCCCTTGTTATTTGCTCAATATTAAAGAGGATTTTGAAAAAATTGACGAGAAGTTAAAAGCCTACATCAAGGAGGGCGAAGCGCTTGGACTACATTTACGCTATAAATGCAGAAATCGGAAAAATTGGTATAACGTACCAATAGTGCCTAAAGAGTTAGGCTTTGTATTTAAAAGATCTCATGTCTTTCCAAGGGTTTGCTTAAATGATGCAGATGTATATTTAACAGACACAGCTTACGGCATTCGGGTTAAGGATGGATTTACAATAAGAGGTCTTTGTTTTTCTTTTTATAACTCTTTGACACTTTTATTTACTGAAACAAACGGTCGATTTTATGGCGGCGGTGTACTTGAACTATCTCCTACCGAATTTCGTGGACTGCCTTTGGTTTACCATGAGCCAACTGATGAGGAATTTTCAAATTTCTTGAAGATTCATGATGGGTCTGAAGAAAATGTTTTGTCGATTCTGGATTTTGGTGATCAATGGCTGAAACGAAAACTTGATTTAACTGATGAACAATTAATAATGATTCGGCAAGGCTGGTTTACAGTCAGAGCTCATAGAATGAGGCACGGTAGTCGATCCAACCAATTTTAGCTCATTCAAATTTCAGCATCATTCGATACTGAAATTTCTTTTTTTCGCTATTGTAATTCTGCATTGCTACTCCGATTAATTTATTAACCTCACTTCGCTGTCTTTCCTCGACAGACTTTATTACCTTCCGACAGACTTAATTCTTTCAGTTCAGTTTTTAAGAAAGCTAGGTAATAATGTTGACTTCTTAAATGAGAATGATTATCATTTATATACGTTACTTATTCTTGTAAAGGAATCTCAATGAAATCAGAAAAAGCATGTGACCGCATATTACTTGCGGGGAACGAAGGTTGCCGGGTTCTCTATTGCGAATCATGCAATGTTGCTGAGCTTGAAATTGGGGCGCTAAGTTTAAGGCTTGAAGTAAATGCATTCCAATCCTTACATGAGCTTATTTGCGAGTCATTGCAGAAAATATCAATGGTCCAACAGGCAAAGATTACGCAAGAGCAGTTGATCAGCCAGCTTAGAAAAATCTCATGATGGTCCTGACTTTTATACTAATTGGCAGTGAACGATTATTTATAAAATGAAGAAATCATCATCGATCATCAATCTTGAACAAATTAATCAATATCTGGCGAAACCAGTTCCAGTGCCAGTCAGTATCAGGCAGTTCAATAGTCGAGAGTTGTTTTCTGGCTTGAGAGAGCTAGTGATTCATCATGCAGGGGAGCAATATTATTTACGTTTAACCAGTAAGGGAAAGTTGATACTTACGAAATAGTCTGCAAGCTGAAATTTCTTCAGCACTTAATTTTCAGTATTTAATTTTTATCTTTTTTTTATATCTAGGCAGTTTATCCAGCCAGCCAACGCAACTTGATTGCTATTAGCCCGCCAGTGATTTTTATCATTCAGGGGAGTAATACAATGAAGTCATGCGTACGCAAATTGCGCACCCAATCTACTGGGTCGCGCGCTAATTCAATCAAATCATTACCCATTAACTTATTGTTAATTAATTTATTGCTTGGTATGGGCCTCAGTGCTTATTCCATATCCAGCCCAGCAGAAGATGCCAGCAAACCATTGGCTAATATAGTCGCTTCACTAGATACATTACCTGAAGTGACAGTAACTGCAACGCGCAGCGAAACCGCGGTTGATGAAGTGCCAGCGACCATTACTGTGATCAACCGCGAAAAGCTGGATCGAAAGATTGCGGCAGATGAGGCTGATTATTTTCGTGATGAGCCCGATGTCAGCATGGCGCGCGACCTTCGTCGCTTTGGCGCTACGCGCGTCAATATTCGCGGCATAGAAGACAACCGCGTGATGCAGATGGTCGATGGCGTGCGCCTCTCGGACTATTACGATAGTGGCGGCCCAACCAATTTCACAATGAATGCGCCCTTGGGTGTTTCGCGCGATTTTCTCAAGCGTGTTGAGATCCTGCGCGGCCCCGCGTCCAGCTTGTATGGGTCGGACGCTATTGGTGGCGTAGTCGGTTATATCACGCTGGATCCAACTGATGTACTGACGCCTGGAAAAGATTACGGCGTGCGCTACCGCATGGGGTATAGCGGTGAGAACAAAGGCTTTAGCAACAGCGTACTGGGCGCATGGCATAGCGATATGCTGGATGTTTTGCTCGGTTACTCTCACACTGATGCCAGTGAATTTCGCAATAAAGGTAGCGTTGATACGGTGAGTGTCAGCCGTACTAAGCCTAATCCACAAAGCATTGAAGACCAGGGTGCTATTGCCAAGTTTGTCTTGCGTCCTGCAGAAGGCCATACGGTTTCAGTCATGCTGGAAGGGCGCGAGCAGAATGCCGATGTCAACGTCAAGCGCTTATCGGCAACCATCCCGAAAGTCACAGCAACATCAGGCGAAGATAATACGCAGCGCATACGTGCCAGCATCGATTGGGAATACAAACCGCAGTCTGCGTTCTATGACCGCTTGGCAGTGAAGCTATATCGCCAGGAGACGGATACTGATAACAAAAACGTACAAACGCGCACCAATACCAGCGCGACTTGTTCAGGAACTTCTGGCGCTGGTAATAACTGCCTGCTGAATCAGAGTTTTGCTTTGAACCAAACATCTACAGGCTTTGGTTTAGTAATGGATAGCAATACTAAGATATGGGATAAGAGCCATTTCTTTACCTATGGCATCGATATTTCCCGGGTTGAAACGGAAGAGTTACGTGATGCCACCATCAGGAACCTGACTACCGGCACTGTTACTAAAAGTTTGGCAGGCGATACTTTCCCAACTCGCGATTTCCCTAAAGGTATTACTGACCGCGCTGGCATATTCGTACAGGATGAGATCACTGGTCTGGCTGGCGGCCCGCTATCAATTATTCCTAGTTTGCGCTATGACTGGAATCGCCTTAAACCAGAGGTGGATGCGCTTTCACAAACTGCACTGTCAGCGAATAACCGTAGCGCAGTAGAACAAACTGATTCAGCATTCTCACCCAAGTTGGCGGCAATCTGGAAACTTAACCCGACTATGTCGCTATACGGTCAGGCAGTCACTGGTTTCCGTGCGCCAAATTACAATGAAGTGAATGGATCATTCCGCAATGCGGTGCAGCAATATGCGATTAGCCCGAATGCCGACCTCAAGGCAGAAACCAGCGTGGGGGTTGAAGGCGGTATTAAGTGGTATGCGCAAAAAGTACGTGGTCAATTATCACTCTACGATACTCACTACAAAGACTTTATCGAGAATGTGCAATTGGTGTGCCCAGGTGATGCGCGTTGTATCTCTGGCGTTGCCACTACTTTTATTAACAGCAATATATCCAGCGTACGTATTTATGGGGCAGAGCTGAGAAGCGCATGGGATTTCACGCCTGGATGGAGTGTTGATGGTGCGCTGGCTTGGACGCGTGGTGAGAATAGATCGACCAATCAGCCTTTAAATAGCGTTGAGCCTGCACGGCTATCCCTAGGTTTGGTACGAGAGGCTGCGGACTGGGGTGCTGAAGCCCGCGTTCGATCAGCAGCAGCGGTCACGCGTACTGATGATACGGCTGGTACATGGTACCGCCCCGCAGGTTACAGCGTGGCTAATCTGGCTGCATGGTGGCGGCCAATCAAGGCTGGTCAATTCAATATCGCGGTCAATAATCTGTTCGATAAAAAGTATTTCTTATGGAGCGATATACGTCAGGCCGACAGCCGCAATCCAGTCGGGGTCGATTTCTATTCCCAATCAGGACGTACCGTTTCTGCAAGCTTTAGCTATCAATTTTAAAAAGGCATCACCATGAAAATAAAACGATTCATCTATGCAATAACCGTGGCGGGATTCACAGCCATGCTAATTGCCTGCTCCAGTACATATGCCGCCGAGAGTAATCAGGCATTAGCCAGCCAGCCGCAAAACCAGCCATATATTTTTGGCTGGCAGTTTGCAGATGGCGCTGATATGAAACCTCGCGGTGGTGAATCTAAAGGTGTGCCCGTGACGCTGGATAACAAGCCCAGTGATGCATGGTTGAAACTGCAGCAGCTTTGCATCGGCAGCTATGAACGTGACCGCCGTGCGATTCTGGCAATGGTGGGGGAATTCAGGGTCAGCTTTGATTTTGTAGAAGTCGCTGGATTCACCGACAACTACAAACCAGCCGTGCCTTACCGTAACTGGGCCACTGAAAAAGTCTATGTGCTGGAAGACAGTGGTGACCACATCGTGTTGCAACATGTGCTGCTCTCGCAGAGCATTGCGGCCGATGGTACGGTTGAAAAGCCAGTGCTAACCAAGCACTGGCGGCAAGATTGGCAATATGAGCCGAAACAGGTGCTGGTCTATCGTGGGAACAATGCTTGGCAATCGCGGGCAGTTCCCGAGTCTGAGCGTAAGGGCGCATGGTCGCAAACTGTTTACCAGGTCGATGATTCGCCACGGTATGGTGGCGTCGCGGTTTGGCAACATTTGAGTAATTTCTCAAGCTGGAATTCACCAGATACCTGGCGTCCATTGCCGCGCCGCGAATACACCGTGCGCGATGACTACCAACTGTTGATGGGTAACAATCGCCAGATTATCTTGCCTACGGGCTGGGTGCATGAACAGCAAAATAATAAGGTGGTACTGGACAGCAATGCACAACCACAAGTTTTAAATGCGGTTATCGCAAGGGAGTTTGGCTTTAATCGCTATGAGCGGATTACAGGGTTTGATTTCAGCATTGCTGATGCCTACGTTAAAAAAACCGAGCCATTCTGGAGCGAGATACGCAAGCAATGGGCTGAGCTCGCCAGCCAAGGCAAGCTAATCCGGCTACGCAGTGCACCTGATAAAGGCATGCTTTATTTGCCGACAGTCACTTACGCCAGCGCTCTTAACAATGGAACAAAGAAGTCTAAAGATGAAATATCCAGCGACGCGAAAAAGGCTGTTCAGGCTTATTTAGCTGAAAAAGGCGAGGCTGCGGCAAAGCCCGGGTATTGATTATACAAACTTACCAAGTGAGAATGATTCTTTACGTGATAATGGTTCTTATTTACAAGGTGGGATAAATTATATAAAATTCTGTGGTTGTTATAGATCAATCCACAAGCAAGCCAGCAATTTTGCAAGCCAGCCAAGGTTTTACTCTTTGAATCTAACGTCGAATTTAATTATTAGGGAAAGTAAATGACTAAAAATACAATGCCAAGGCTGGCTATCAATTTAATAGCGCTTGCTATCAGCAGTGCATATCCAATGATGGGTGCTGCCGCTGATGAAGCTACGAAGGTTGAGCCAACCTCAACTGAGCAGGCTGTAGATAAATCCAGCAATACTAAAAAAACATCAAATAAAGTTGCTGATAATACTGATCAAACACTGCCTGCAGTCAATGTAAAGAGCACTTCGCAGCAGACGCAAGATGGTTATCAAGCTACCAAAACACGTGTTGGTAAAGTGCTTCAGGATCCACAAGATGTACCACAAGCAATTACGACAGTTACACGTAGCCTAATGCATGATCAGCAGGTAGGTTCACTTCGTGAGGCTTTACGCAATGTTTCTGGCTTGAGCTTTAATGCTGCAGAAGGTGGGCGCTCTGGTGACAATTTCAACCTACGTGGTTTTTATACCTTCGGTGATATTTACCTAGATGGTATTCGCGATACAGCGCAATACAATCGCGAAACTTTCAATCTTGAGCAAGTGGACGTACTTCGTGGTTCAGCTGCTATGTTGTTTGGCAGAGGCCAAGCTGGCGGTGTGATCAATCAGGTTAGCAAAATACCGCAGCTACAAGATAAAAATACGGTAACGGGAAGTTTCGGTACTAATGCATATCTGCAAGGCACTGGAGATTTTAACAAGCAGTTGACCGATACCTCTGCAATCCGTATCAATGTTATGCATCGAGATGAAGAGAATTGGCGTAGTAATCCAGCATCAGGTACTGGTCCTGAATTGCATCGCGAGGGCATAGCGTTGAGCTATGGATTGGGGTTGGGCACAGATGATGAACTGATCCTGAGTCATGTGTACACTAAGACTCGCGATGTGCCTGATTATGGTATTTCTTTTGATGGAACCACAAAAAAGCCTACAACTAGATTCCCAAGCAGCACATTCTGGGGTAATGGCAATAACTTTGATGATAGTGATACTAATGTATCTACCGCTGTATACACCCACAAATTTTCGCCTGATACCCAATTACGTACTCAGATTCGCTATGGTAATTATGAACGTGCGTATTGGGCAAAAACACCAAATCTAACAGCAGCTCCAACCGCTAGTGCTGGTACAGGGGGTAATGTAACGCGCACCAGTGATTATAAAACAACGACCGTGCAGTCTGATTTGAGTACCAAATTTGATCTGCTGGGTATGAAGCATGAGGCATTGGCTGGGGTTGAGTATCTGCATGAGAACTCATATCGTCAAGGCTTGCTGAATTTGGGAACCACTGCAGCCCCAGTCTACAACGCGGATGTAGTATCTGGAACTCCAACAAGGTTTAAAGGCAATAGTTATGCGCTTTATGGGCAGGATACGATTGAATTTATTCCAGATTGGAAGATATTGTTTGGTGCTCGCCGAGATCAGTTAGATGCTGATTATTCGAGTACTACTTCTCCGTCTCTTAGTTATGGGGAGTGGAGCTATCGTAGTGGGCTTTCGTGGCAACCTACAAAACAACAGCATTACTACCTTAGTTACAGCGATGCATTCAGCCCAACGGCCGACTTGTATCAGCTAACCGTGACTCCACTGCCACCAGAAACCAGTAAGACAGTTGAATTAGGGGCTAAATGGTTATTCTTGGATGGAGATCTGGCATTCCGTACAGCTTTGTATCGCACAACGAAAGATTGGGAGCGTAATACTGATTTAGAAGCAACCTCTGCGATCCTGACCAAAAAACGTCGTACTGATGGGCTTGAATTTGAGTTAACGGGCAAGATTACAGATAACTGGGAAGTTTTCAGTGGCGTGTCATTCATGGACGCTAAAATACTGGAGCCAGCGGTTAACGTTAATGCAACGACGGGCGTTACTACATACGCTGATCCAAGACTTGCTGGGCAAACAGCACGTAATACGCCCGCTGCTACATTCAATGTCTGGACAACCTATGAGTTCGTTGAAAACTGGAAGATCGGTGGCGGTGTCGAAGCTAAGGGCGGTCGCTATGGATATCAACCTGGCGCTGCAACAGGCCCATTTACTAACGGAGTGTTTAATCCAAATAGAGCACCTGGATATGCAAGAATGGATGCTATGGTGGCTTACGAGCAGCCAAAATGGGCAGTCCGTTTGAATGTATTCAACTTGCTAGACAAGGTATATTACGATTCGATTTATGATAATGGTGGATTCACCGTGCCAGGTAATCGTCGCACCGCTATTGTCACGACTGAATTCAAGTTCTGATTCAGCTAATTTGAAAAAAGGTAATACATGCTGTTACATGTGCCAGAAGTACTTAATCCAGATGAGCTTGGTCAGTTGCGCGAGTTATTAAAGCAGGCTGACTGGGCCGATGGAAAGATTACTGCTGGCACACAATCAGCACAGGTAAAACGTAATATTCAGCTACCTGAAACATCTGAATTCGCAGAAGCTGGACGTAAATTGGTATTAAAGGCGCTTAGCCGCCACGCTTTATTTTTTTCAGCTGCGCTGCCTAAAAAAATCTATCCGCCTTTATTTAATCAATACCGGGAAGGCATGGATTTTGGCGCTCATATAGATAACGCCGTGCGTACTCATGCCATTTCTGCGATGCATGTGAGAACGGATATTTCTTGTACGCTATTTATTGCAGACCCAGAAAGTTATGACGGTGGTGAACTCGTTATTGAAGATACTTACGGCCATCAAATGGTGAAATTACCAGCAGGTGATATGGTGCTTTACCCTGGTACAAGTTTGCATCATGTACGGCCAGTTACTCGTGGTGCAAGACTTGCCAGCTTTTTCTGGATTGAAAGCATGATCCGTGATGACGCACAACGTACCTTACTTTTTGATATGGATGCCGCTATCGTTACACTTCGCCAGCAGATTGGCGATACAGCTGCAGTGATTCGCCTTACAGGGAATTATCACAACTTGATCAGGATGTGGGCTGATACTTGATTTGTTTGAAGATTAGATTTTGATTAAAGGAAATACCATGCGATTTTTATTATTACTTGCCTTATTGACACCAGTCTATGCGATAGCCTCTGCTGATTGCCCTGTGCATCCTAAAGAAGAGTGGGCGCCAGAAGATACATTAAAGCAGGCATTGGCGGATGAAGGCTACGTCATCAAAAAATTCAAAGTAGATGGCAACTGCTATGAAATATATGGCAGAAATAAAGAAGGAAAAAAAGTGGAAATTTATTTTGATACTAAAACCTTGGCAATTATCAAAGCAGAAGTTGAGTAGCTTATATCTACGTTTGGCTTTTTAGCTGTGACTGGTTTTCAATTTAAGGCGAATACGCCAAGTCGAATACTGGTCTGGGGTTGGTTTGTAAGGCTTACGCATTGGCTGGTGGCTATTCTTGTCATCATCAATTTCTTTAACGATACTGGTTGGTGGCATAGAGCTATAGGCTATGTCGCTATTGCGTTAGTCCTCTCCCGTTTATTGTTTGGCCTGATTGCTGGTCGTAAAGGCCCGACAGATACAACCTCTCATACAGCACGGTTATGGTGGCCAAGCTTAGCTGACATCAAACAGCATTTGCGCGAAATAGGGGCGGGTCGTTTAACTCCAAGTCTAGGGCATAACCCGCTAGGCCAGCTTGCTGCATATGCCATATGGCTATTAATTTTTGGATTGGCTTGTACAGGGTGGTTGTCACGCACGGACATGTTGTGGGGCGAAGATTGGCCTGTGGATGTTCATCGCTGGCTTTCTGATGCATTGCAACTCATGGTCTTGGTGCATATTAGTGCTGTAATTTTGATGGGTCGTTTACAAAAGCAGAATCTTATTTTCTCCATGTTGCATGGCAGAAAGTCAAAGTCCGAATAGGCAGCAGAGTTTGCTTGTCTAAATATGTTTGAACTTCGTGAGGTTGACTGAACGCTGCAATTGATTGAATTTATGAATATTCCCACTTAAAATAATTATTGAGAATCATTATCATTAGTATTAAAATAAGATTTAGATGACTATTTTGATTACACAGCCCTTGGCAACGAGTAAGTCTCTGGAAGATGAACACTTCGCCCATGTGGCTTCTGAACAAGAGGTTTTAAATCAAAAGCGTCAAGTCAGTGCAGATGCATTATTTGCTGGCGGCAAAGAGGTCGCTATCGTGCATGGGGCCGAGGAATATATGTTAAGAATCACCAAACAAGGTAAGCTCATTTTAACTAAATAATGATGGAATTTATGCTGGGCCAACCCCAATTACATCTCATGCCAAATTTACATCTCACGGCAAACGAACGAAGTAGTTTCGATTTTAAAGCGCTGAAGCCAAGCTTAATGTCGGCTATCAATGAAAAACCGCGCGTTTCGTGGGGCAGTCTATTGATAGTGATTGCTTTGCATGTTGGCATATTGATGTTTCTTTTGTATATACAGAAGCAAGATCACATTGAGTTGCCAGCAGTGACGCCTATGATGGTGAGTTTGCTAGATTCTCCACAGCCATTGAATCAGCCAGCGGTAGAGATCAAGCAAGTTGAAACCCCTAAACCTGAGCATGTAAAACAAAAGCAAGTAATTGAGACCAAGCCACAGCAAGCTGTCATCAATACGCCCTCTGCAGTGCAGCCAGTGCAAGACAAAAGCGATGCAATCAAGCAGGAGGCTGCTGTCGCCGAAACTAAAACCAGTACCTCTGCCGAGCCGCATGCCGTTGAGAGCAAACCAGTTGAAGCTGTAGATAAAACTCCACCAAAAGAAGATGTTGTGGAGCAGCCTAAGTTTGGGGTTGCGTACCTGAATAATCCTGCCCCTAATTACCCTGGAATGTCGCGCCGCACTGGCGAACAGGGACAAGTCATGCTACGTGTGTTAGTCAGCGCCACAGGCGAAGCGGCTAGCGTAGAGTTAGAAAAAACAAGTCAATATGAGCGCTTGGATCAAGCAGCAATTGAAGCTGTGAAAAAATGGCGTTTTGTACCTGCTAAAAAGAATAACCAGCCATTTAGTGCTTATGTGCTGGTGCCCGTCAGATTCTCACTCGATAAGTAAATCATTTCTCTTTCATTTAAGTATTTTTACAAGGAATTTCCATGGAAAGCGGCTATCAATTTAACTCACTGACATTTATTACAGATGGTGGGCCCGTCTCAATGCTGGTTGCGCTATTGCTGGTTGCAATGTCAGTCGCCAGTTGGTATTTGATTATTGTGAAAACCTATCAGGCTGTTACGCTACGCAAAAACTCTAACGCATTTGCCAAACAGTTTTGGGATGCACCAACCTTGGCCTCAGCTTTAAACCATGCTGGTGGTAGTACCCCAGTAGCAAGACTTGCTACCCAATCTATTGAGGCGGCAGAGCATCATCAAAAGCATGCTGCCAAACGCTTGGCTGATGCCTGTAATCAGGATGAGTTTATTGCACGTGCCATGCGTCGCAATATTGCAGATGAAAGCGCAGCACTTGAATCAGGCCTGACTGTGTTGGCTTCTGTTGGTAGTGTTTCACCATTTGTGGGTTTGTTTGGTACGGTATGGGGTATTTACCACGCGCTTGCCAGCATCAGCCTGAGTGGTCAGGCAACTCTTGATAAAGTGGCTGGCCCAGTAGGCGAGGCTTTAATCATGACCGCATTAGGGTTAGCAGTTGCGATACCCGCTGTACTTGCTTATAACGCCTTGGTGCGCAGTAACCGCGTATTGCTAGGCCAGTTAGAGAGCTTTGCTCATGATTTACATACTTTGCTGACTACAGGTAGTGCCCTCACTGTTTCGCCTGCTGCTAATGCTGAACAATCAGCCAAGCACAGTACTACACACCTTAAAGAGGTCAACGCATGATAGGCTCAGGTAATGGTTTTAGCGCTGGTAAACACCAAGCGCCAATGGCGGAAATCAATACCACGCCATTAGTCGATGTCATGCTGGTGCTTTTAGTGATTTTTATCATCACCGCACCTTTGCTCACACATGCGGTAAAAATAGATTTGCCACAGGCCAGCAGCCAGCCCCTGCCTGAAAAGCCAGAAGTCATTTCATTATCCATTGATCAAGATGGCAAGGCATACTGGAATGATGTGCCGATGGTCGAAGGCGAATTGCAACCTCGGCTAAAAGAGGCTGCCAAGCAGGAACCACAGCCTGAAGTTCATATCCGCGCAGATAAAGAGACCCGCTACCAAGTGCTTGCCGAAATCATGGCGGATGCACAAAATGCAGGCATTAAAAAATTAGGGTTTGTTAGCCAGCCCAACGCATCAGGCAATTAGTAATCACAAGTTAGGTCAGGCTAGGCTTGCTAGCTGATCTAACTTCCAGTTCTCAATTCAGCAACATTCGAAATACTTCTCCATTCTACGGCCTGCTTTTTGCTAGATTAGCTGACAACGACTGCTGAATAAGCTATCTTTATTCCAAGCATGTGTTTTAGCGTTTCTGCGTGATCACAAACTTGTCATTCTCGGCATTTATAGTGTTTAGCCATGATAAGTCTGGCGTCATTTTCGTTCTGTGAATTGATATCGAAAGAATCGGCTTATGACCACTCCAAAAGCAAAAGCGACTTCAAAAAAATCAGCCAATGCTGTAATCACATCAGAGCAAACGCCTGTTGTGCAGGCTTTGCAGAATCATTTGGTATTTTCATCAGGTAAAACCAGCGATACCGCCACCCGACGTGACTGGTACTCCGCCGCGGCACATACAGTGCGTGACCATGTAATGGAACGCTGGGTGAAAACGCGTGACGAGAATCGGGCGCGCGACCCCAAGCGTGTGTATTACCTTTCATTAGAGTTCTTAATTGGGCGCATGCTCTCAAATGCCGCACTGAATTTGGGCATTGACAGCAAAGTCAGTGAGGGTTTGACCGAGCTTGGACATAACCTTGAAAATGTTGTGGAGATGGAAACTGACGCTGCGCTTGGTAACGGTGGTTTAGGCCGTTTGGCCGCCTGTTTCCTGGATTCAATGGCCACCATGAATATTCCTGGCACTGGACATGGCATCCGCTATGAATACGGCATGTTTCGGCAGTCAATCGAAAAAGGCCAGCAGATAGAGAACCCTGATAACTGGCTGCGCTACGGCAATATCTGGGAATTTCAGCGTCCTGAACATACGCATACCATCAAATTTTTCGGCAAAGTGGTTGAAGTGCAAGATAAGCAGGGTTCGACCAAATACCACTGGGTAGATTACGAGTCTGTGGTAGCAATGGCTTACGATGTGCCTATCCCAGGCTATAACACGCAAACCGTGAATAATTTGCGCCTGTGGTCAGCAAAGGCAACTAAAGAATTCGATTTACGTCAGTTCAACGATGGCAATTATGAAAAAGCGGTTGAAGGGCGTAATGATACCGAGAGCATTTCCAAGGTGCTTTATCCCAACGATACGTCGGCTTCAGGCCGTGAGTTGCGTTTGAAGCAGCAATATTTCTTCGTCTCCGCTGCGATTCAAGACATCATCCATCTCTTCCTGCTGAAGAATAGCGATTGGGACAAATTACCCGAAAAAGTCGCCATTCAGTTGAATGATACACACCCAGCCATTGCGGTTGCCGAGTTGATGCATCAGTTGGTGGATATGCATCATCTAGAGTGGGATTATGCATGGAAGCTGAGCGTCAAGATTTTTGGCTACACCAATCATACCTTGATGCCAGAAGCGCTTGAAACCTGGTCTGTAGAGCTGTTTGGTAGTTTGTTGCCACGCCATCTGGATATTATCTACAAGATCAATTACGAGTTCTTGCAGATGGTGAATCATAAATTCCCTGGTGATACTGATTTACTCACGCGAGTCTCGATCATTGATGAAACGCATGGCCGTCGCGTGCGTATGGCGCATCTGGCGATTGTCGGTAGCCATACAGTGAACGGTGTTGCCGCCTTACATAGTGAGCTCCTCAAAACCATATTGTTTGACGACTTCAACCGTATTTATCCAGGTAAGTTCATCAATATCACCAATGGCATTACGCCCCGTCGCTGGTTGAATCAATGTAATCCTGGCCTCGTTAAATTGATGACCAGTAAAATCGGTAGTGACTTCCACAGTGATTTGTCCAAGCTTAGCGCTTTGACCCCGTTGGCAGAAAATGCCTCGTTCCGTAAAGCGTTCAGGGACATCAAGCACGCCAATAAAGTACGTTTGGCAGAGCGTATCGAAAAACTCACGAGTGTCAGGTTAAACCCAGATAGCTTGTTTGATGTGCAAATCAAGCGCATTCACGAATACAAGCGCCAGCTATTAAACCTGTTGCATGTCATCACGCTGTATAACCGCATTCGCTCTGGTCAGGCTGCAGATGCCGCGCCGCGCACCGTGATTTTTGGCGGTAAAGCAGCACCTGGTTACTGGATGGCCAAGCAGATTATTCGCCTGATCAATGATGT
>DATHWP010000008.1:0-3276 GCA_035460505.1 Methyloradius sp.
CGGTTGTGAAGTTGAGTTTCCTATCGCTGGTCAAGAAGGTAACTTAAAAGTGTATACCACTCGCCCAGATACCTTGATGGGCGCAACTTATGTGGCTGTAGCAGCTGAACATACCCTCGCAACCTTGGCTGCACAAAACAACCCTGAGCTTGCGGACTTTATCGCCGAATGCAAACGCGGCAGCGTGGCAGAAGCTGATGTTGCCACTGCAGAGAAAAAAGGCATGGCAACTGGATTATTTGTCACACACCCATTGAATGGTGAGCAATTGCCAGTATGGGTGGCGAACTACGTGTTGGCTAGTTACGGCGAAGGGGCAGTAATGGCCGTGCCAGCGCATGATGAACGCGATTTTGAGTTTGCCAAGAAATATAGCCTGCCAATTAAAGCCGTTATCAAGAACACCGATACTGACGTTTTGCCAATGACAGAACATGGCATTTTGTTTGACTCAGCTGAGTTCAGCGGCCTGGATTTTGAGCAATCTTCAGATGCTATTTCATCTGCTTTAAGCACTAAAAGTCTAGGTAAAAAACGTACACAATATCGTTTGCGCGACTGGGGGGTTTCCCGTCAGCGTTACTGGGGCTGCCCGATTCCTATCGTGCATTGTGCTAGCTGTGGCGAAGTACCCGTGCCATTAGCGCAGTTACCAGTGGTATTGCCGGAAGATGTGAAAATGGACGGTGTAGGCTCACCTATCAAGAAAGACCCAAGCTTCTATGAAACCACATGCCCAACTTGCAGCGGCAAGGCTACACGTGAAACTGACACTTTAGATACATTCTTTGAGTCCTCATGGTATTTCGCACGTTATGCAAGTTTCGACAGCAACAATGCGATGGTCGATGAGCGTGCCAATTACTGGTTGCCGGTTGACCAATATGTGGGCGGTATTGAACATGCGATTCTGCATTTGCTGTACGCGCGCTTCTTTAACAAGCTGATGCGCGACGTTGGTTTGATTAAAAATGACGAACCGTTCACAAACTTGCTTACGCAAGGCATGGTGCTAAAGGATGGCTCTAAGATGAGTAAATCCAAGGGCAATACTGTTGACCCGCAAGAATTAATTGATACTTATGGCGCTGATACCGCGCGTTTATTCATGATGTTTGCCGCACCACCTGAGCAATCTTTAGAGTGGGCAGACAGTGGTGTAGAGGGCGCGAACCGATTCTTACGCCGTCTGTGGAAAGCCGTATATGACCACGTAAGCGTAGGTGAAATAGCTGCGTATACAACGGGTGAACTAAATGCAGAGCTCAAAGCAATTCGTTTGCAATTGCATCTGACGATTGAAAAAGTTGCGGATGACTACGGGAGACGCCATAGCTTTAACACTGCAATCTCATCGGTAATGGAGTTGATGAATGCACTGGCTAAAGTTGAAGGTACCGACGATATCACACGCCAAGTACGTCAGGAAGTTTTGCAAAATGTAGCTCTGTTACTTTCACCTATCGTGCCTCATATCTGCCAGGCACTATGGGCGGAACTTAAGCCTAAGAGTCATATTCTTGATGCAGGTTGGCCAATTGCTGATCAATCGGCAATGGTGCAAGATAGCCTAGAATATATGATTCAGGTGAATGGTAAGTTGCGTGGTAGCATCACTGTTGCGAAAACTGAACCTAAAGACGCGCTGGAAAAATTAGCCGTAGCGCAACCTTTTGTGCAAAAATTCATTGAAACCAACATGTCGGTTCGCAAGGTCATTGTTGTACCAAACAAACTCATTAATGTGGTAGTAAGTTAAGATAGCAGGGTAAATAAATGCAAAACGCTGGCTCAAACTCAATGTATCGCTTAGGCGTGTTGTTAGCTTTCTTGCTGGCTTTTGCAGTATCGGCGTGTGGTTTTCAATTACGTGGCATTGCTGATCTACCTTTCAAGAGTATCTATATCCAAGGTGCCAGCTTAACCCTGAAAAAAGATCTTGTTCTGCAGTTAAAGACCAATAATATTAAGGTACTGGATTCGGCTGAAGGGGCAGAGTTTGTTTTAGAGCTGATCAACGAAGCTTATGAAAAACGCATCCTGTCTTTAAGCGGGAAAGGCTTAGTGCGCGAATTTGAGCTCAATTATAAAGCTAGCTTCAGGACGCGCGTAGCGGACAACCCAATATGGAGTCAAGTACAGACCGTGCAAACACGCCGTGACTTTTCCTATAACGATAACTTGCTGTTGGGTAAGGCAGAAGAGGAAGCCGGCCTAAACTTGGATATGCGTAAAGATGTAACACGTGAAATCATGCGACGCCTGACTGCTGCCCGGGTAACATCTCAATAGCATTCACTGCATATGCGCTTATCTCAAGCCCAGCTAAAAACGCATCTTGGTAAAGGTTTACAAGCCCTCTACGTATTGGTAGGTGATGAGCCGCTTGCCCAGCGCGAAAGCCTAGATGCCATTCGCATCGCCGCCAGGACACAAGGCTTTGATGAACGTGCCAGTTTAATTGTTGAACGCAATTTCAATTGGCAGCAGATACAGAATTACGGCCAATCCATCTCCTTATTTTCCAGCCGCAGGCTTTTAGAAATCACTATTCCATCCGGAAAACCCGGGGTTGAGGGTGGTAAGGCATTACAGGCTTTAGCGAACCAAGCTATTCCTGATACAAGCGTAGTGATCATTCTACCGGCGCTGGAGCGTGAATCTAAAAGCAGCGCTTGGTTTACAGCTCTTGAAAATTCAGCGGTCACCATCACATTAAATGAAGTTGATACTGCCAATTTACCGCAGTGGATCGCGCAAAGATTAGCTGAACAAGGCCAGCATACCAGCAACGAGACCCTACATTTTCTAGCGCACCAGGTAGAAGGTAATTTGCTGGCTGCCAACCAAGAAGTACAAAAACTCGGATTGCTCTATCCGCAAGGTGAATTAAGTGATAAAACCGTGCGGGAAGCGGTACTCAATGTGTCACGTTACGATGCATTCCAATTAGGCGAAGCGGTGCTGGCGGGCGATACTGCTCGCACTACGCGCATATTACAAGGTCTGCAAGACGAGGGAGAAAGTCCTGTTGCTGTGATGAATCCTCTCATGTGGGTACTGCGTCCTTTAGTACGTGTAAAACAAGCTGAAATGCGCGGTGAAAACGTGATGAGTGCCATGACCAGTGCACGTATCTTTGGCGATAGACAGTCACTCGTGAAGCGTGCATTAGGGAGATTAAGCCTACGCCAGCTTGAAGCAGCACTGCAAAAACTAGCTGATATCGACAAAACAGCTAAAGGCGTGATGCAAGGTGATGCTTGGCTGGAAATC
>DATHWP010000009.1:0-20313 GCA_035460505.1 Methyloradius sp.
TGGCAATGCACAAGAATTGGTTTGCTTTTGTACTTTGCCAGTTCTTTTAAACGATCTGGCAATTGCGCCAGCGGAATATGTTTGGCATCTGGGATATGGCCAGCGGCAAATTCAGCATCGTCACGCACATCCAGCACCAAAGCATTTTGGCGATTGATCAACAGCACTGCATCTACTGGGTTGAGGTTGCTACTGCCGCCACCTGCAAGTGCAGATTTAACAAAAGGCCAGAGCAACAAACCAGCAGAACCAATGGCCAACCCGAGCCAGATAATATTATGTTTCAGAAATTCCAGTTCCACAGATGAAAGCCTTTCAATAAGGTGAGTAGCGTGTACTTGAGACATGCCAGCGAATACAAGATTCTGCGTGCGTGGCCGATTATTCGCAAGCTGTGTTTCTACATGGATGCTTTAACGCTGGATTCAATACTGCAGTTGGTGAAATTACGCATGTATGATGCAAATATCTCTAGATATATTTCGTATATTTTGTTCAATCGCTTTAAAATTAGCTATTAACCGCATTACTCTGGAATAAATACCTATGAACGTCACGCCCGTGATCCTGCTGATTCTTGATGGTTTTGGATACCGCGAAGAAACCACCGATAACGCCATTGCCCAGGCCAAGATGCCTAACTGGAATAGGCTGTGGAAGCAATATCCACACACCACGATTAACGCTTCCGAAAATTTTGTTGGCTTGCCACATGGGCAAATGGGCAACTCGGAAGTTGGTCATTTGAATATGGGCGCAGGGCGCGTGGTGTACCAGGATTTTGAGCGTATTAACAATGCCATCGCCACTGGCGACTTTTACCAAAATCCAACTTTGCTTGAAGCTGTTAATACCGCAAAGAATGCGGATAAAGCCCTGCATATTTTCGGCTTGCTCTCTGATGGCGGCGTGCATAGCCATCAGGAGCACATCTACGCTATGGTCAAAACTGCAGCATTGGCGGGCTTGAGCAAGATTTATATCCACGCTTTTCTCGATGGCCGTGATACGCCACCGATCAGCGCTGGGCCTTATATCGAGAAGCTCGAAGCTGCTTGTACGGATATTGGCGCTGGCAAAATTGTGACTGTGACTGGCCGCTATTACGCCATGGATCGTGACAAACGCTGGGAACGTGTTGCACCCGCTTATAAAGTGATTACCGAAGGCATAGGCGAATTTACTGCGCCAAGTGCTAAAGCAGCACTTGAGACGGCTTACGCGCGTGGCGAAAACGATGAGTTTGTAAAAGCCACTGCGATTCTCAAGGCTGGTGAACCGCCAACCAAGGTTGAAGATGGCGATGTCATCATATTCATGAATTTCCGTTCTGACCGTGCACGCCAGTTAACGCAAGTATTTCTGGATGATGGCTTCGATGGTTTTGCGCGTGCTGTGCGCCCCAAACTTGGGGGCTATTACACGCTGACCACGTATGACAAAAACGACACCAAGGCCAAAGCTGTATTTGGCCCGGCGACTCTAAGTAATAGTCTGGGGGAGTATTTATCAAACCAAGGTTTGACGCAATTACGCATTGCCGAGACCGAAAAATACCCACACGTCACGTTCTTCTTTAACGGTGGTGAAGAGCAAGTATTCCCAGGCGAAGACCGCATCATGGTGCCGTCACCCAAAGTGGCGACATACGATCTAAAACCAGAGATGAGTGCGTTTGAAGTCACCGACAAACTTGAAGAAGCCATCCTCAGTAAAAAATACGATGCAATCATCTGCAACTACGCTAACTGCGACATGGTGGGTCACAGCGGCAATCTGCAAGCGGCTATCAAGGCAGTTGAGGCGATTGATATTTGCATCGGCCGCGTAGTCACCGCCATGCAGAAAATGGGTGGTGAAGTCATCATCACGGCTGACCACGGCAACGTAGAACAGATGCAAGATGTGGCGAATGACCAGCCACACACACAACACACAACCAACGTGGTGCCTTTGCTGTATATAGGCCGGCCAGCAGACATGGCCAGCACTGGCGCGCTCTCAGATATTTCACCGACATTACTCAAGCTTATGGGTCTGGCACAACCAGCTGAAATGACGGGGCATGCATTGGTGTCATTTACGGCAACTGCTGGCAGCGCGCATGTCTGATTTTTTGCGGCATTCATGCATTGCCGCCATCGTTTTATCTTTGTTAGTTGCCAATGGGCAAGTGATATCTGCTGAAAGCACAAACACTACTAAGAAAACCACGCAACAAAAAAGCAGTGCGCAAGACAGCAAAAAACAAACAGCTAAAAAGCCAGATGCAAAAAAAGATGATGGTAAAAGGCACGTAAAAAAACCTGTAGCTGAGAAATCAACAACGCAAAAAAAATCCTCATCTTCCAGCAAGCAATCCTTAGTAAAGCAAGATTCACAGAAAACAAATGTTGAGCAGCCCAAAGAAACGCTCAGCCAAATACACGCCCGCATTGAGGCCTTATCCAAAGAACTGGATACAAATACTGAAGCGCATGCTGATGCCACCGACGCATTGAAAGAGAGTGAGCAATCGATTAGCGAAACCAATCGCAAGCTTTACGAATTGAACCAGCAACAATCACAAAACCGCAACTCGTTAACTACGCTACAACAGCAAAAATCACAGCTTGAATCGACGATACAACAACAGAAAAAATTGCTTGGCGCGCAGCTCTATCAGCAATATCTGAGTGGTCAGCAAAGTTATTTGCAGGTGCTATTACAACAACAAAACCCTGCGGCCATTTCAAGGCAACTGCAATATTTTACGTATGTGTCACAAGCACGCGCTAAAGCCATCGCCAACATGCAAAAGAACTTGGGTAAGGTCGCGCAGTTGAATGACCAGACAGCAGATACGCTCAAACAGATTAATGACCTTAAAGCCGATGAGGAACAATCGCGTAAGGCGTTACAAGCGGAAAAAGACTCGCGCAGCCAATTACTCAAAACGCTCTCTGCCAAGATTGATGCACAACGCAATGAGATCAGTAAACTAAAGCGTGATGAGAAGAGTCTTTCTGATCTAGTTGAGCGGCTGGCGCGCGCAGCAGCACAAGCTGCGGCCCAAGCAGCTCGTAAACCAAAACCAGCGAAACCAGAGCCCGCAGATAACAGCAAGCCAGATGTTGCGCCAACCAACCAGCAACCAGTTGCACGCAATGACACATTACCTATTCCTGGCTTTGACGGTGGCAATTTCGCCGCTTTGCGTGGCAAGCTCAACCTGCCAGTGCGTGGCGACGTGACGAATCGCTTTGGCGCATCACGCGAAGATACAGGCGTTTCCTGGAAAGGTCTGTTTATAAAAGCCGCAGAGGGTTCGGAAGTCAAATCGATTGCCAGTGGCCGCATCGTATTTGCCGACTGGATGCGCGGCTTTGGTAACCTGATCATTGTGGATCACGGTAATGGCTATATGAGCCTGTACGGCAACAATCAAACCTTGCTTAAAAAAGCGGGAGAATTGGTTAATTCAGGCGACACGATTGCAGCTGTGGGGAATACTGGTGGTAATCAGGATAACGGCTTGTATTATGAGTTACGTTATCAAAGCAAACCCTTAGACCCATTAAGCTGGAGCGTTGCGCGCTAGCTTTTCCAAAGAGATTACTCCCACAACCTCATTCACCAAGCAGGTGCAAAATCACCCGCCGCTGCGCTGACATCAGGCGGTGTTCATACAGAAAAATCCCCTGCCATTGTCCTAGAGCAATGGCTCCATTCACGAATGGGATAGAAAGACTGGTCTGCGTTAACGCACTACGCACATGCGCTGGCATATCATCGAGCCCTTCTGCGGTATGAATAAACAGCGGGTCGCCATCTGGTACTAAGCGGGCAAAAAAGCGCTCCATATCCACCAGCACATCAGAATCATAATTCTCGTTAATCAGTAAACTCGCCGATGTATGCTGGATGTAAAGGGTTAGCAACCCTGTTTGCAAGCCCGAGTCTTTCGCCCAAGTGATCACTTGTGGCGTGATGTCGTATAAACGGCGGCCGTTGGTTCTAATACTGAGTTGATGTGTATATTGCTTCATCGTGCTATCTCTTGAATTAAGTCATCATAAAATATCACTATATCAGCATGATTATTGCTTGCTACACATTAAAGCCAGATTTGGACTGTTTATGGTTATCCATTAAACTGGTTAAATAATAAGATTCTTAAAATAATCATCAAGAAAACCAACCTCATGCTTTTGCGCTATTTCCGCCGAAATAAAGAGCCTGCTCACTTGCGCATTTTGCGCGATGTGCCGCTTTTTTCTGGGTTGCAATGCCATGAGCTGATTACGCTGGATAGCTTGCTGCACCAGCGCAAGTATGTCGCTAATGAAGTAATTTTTGACCAGGAGGAAGAAGGCCAGGCGATCTATTTCATCCTCTCTGGCAAAGTCGAGATTTTCCGTAAAAACCGCGCTGAACCGATTGCTTCACTGGATACGGGTGAGTTTTTTGGTGAGCGTGCATTACTGCAAAACGTCTCTCGCGTAGCGCAGGTTCGTGCAGCTGAAGATTGCGTTCTGGCTGTACTTTTCAGGGATGACTTCTTAAGCCTGCTACACACACACCCGCAAATTGCCGCACAGATCACTGAACATAACAGCCTGATCAATGCACGCGTGCAGAGCGAGTTTGAAGTCATTTCACCAGAAGTACTATCTAACCCACATAACACGCCGGGTATCATTACTTGGGCAGGCATCATCGCCTCAACGTGCCTGCTGTTGCTGATATTCAAAAATATTTTATGGCTGATAGTGCCATTCTTGTTGGCATTCATGCTCTATTACCTGATGGCACCCCTAGCAAAAAAAATGGTGCAATCAGGGTTAAGCCAACAGTTTTCTGCCGTTTCCCTCAGTGGCGCATTGCTTCTGTTGATAGGCTTGGCAGTGCTGCTATTTTATCCACTGACAATAGCGCATGCGGCCGATTGGCAAATTGCCCTAACGCACTATTTATCAGGCGGCGCAATGTTGCTTGAACAACTACTGCATGGCTTACAGCTACAGTTCTCATTTTTGAATAGCACCCATTTTGGTAATGACTATTATCAGGAAGTCAGGGATTTTTCTGAGCATTTTTCAGATAAATACCTAGGCAATATCGTTTTTGGCCTTGCTGCTTGGTTGCCCTCACTATTGCTTGCCCCGCTGATCAGTTTTTTTCTGCTCAAAGACGGCGCATTTCTGCGAAAGATGGTGGGCAATACAGTACCGAATGCTTTTTTTGAAAAGACGCTGTACCTGTTCCACGCAGTAGACCGCACTGCACGTATGTATTTTCTTGGCCTGATCAAGATCGCAGCGCTGGATGCACTGTTACTGAGCCTGGCATTCTGGATTCTCGGCATCACGCCAGCGCTAGTGCTGGGCATATTGGTGGCCGTACTAAGCTGGATACCTTACCTCGGCCCGCTAGCTGGATTCGCCATTGTGATGATGGTAGCCGCCTCAAATGACTCAGGCAACCTACCGCTTTATTATTCGATTATCGGCGTATTCATTACCATGCGGATTCTGGATGACTTTGTATTCCTGCCCATGGTCGTAGGCAAAAGCCTCAAGATTCACCCATTGCTCACCATCATGATGTTTCTGGTTGGCGAATCAATTGCTGGCGTGCCGGGTTTAATGCTGGTGATTCCACTACTAGCCATTGTGATGGTACTTGGCGAAACATTGGGGATCATCCTCACGGATAAACGCTTGCAGGCAAGACATAAATTCGCGCAGAAATTACGTTGGCAATCTGCTAATAAGGGGCTCGAGAACTAATTTTTTAATAGATTTAGATACTTAAGAAACCAAATAAAAAGCAGAACCTAACTTTTAGGCTCTGCTTTTTATTTGGTTATATCTGATCTTTACCAGTGACGTCGATAGCTTGGTCCGTAGTAAAACGAAGGTCCCCACCCGCCCCGATAACCGCCGTATCCCCATGGGTCATAGTAATAACGAGATTGATAATCGCGAATGATCTGCTGCTGCTCAGCTTTTTTCTGTGCTTCGCGGCGATTAATCTCATCTGCTACGCTGTCCCTAACCGACTGCTCACGCGCCTGATGAATGTAGTCAAGCACTTTGGCATCAACACCTTTTTTGCTCAGATCCAAAGTTTGTGATGGCGTCAGGTCATATTGCGAATTACTTGCCTTGATCCGCGCAATCAGCTCATCTGGCGGCGTAATCTTGGAGAGACTCACTAGGTCATCCAGACTGATGGTGGGCACTGGCTTGGGCATAATGCGATCAAGCTCTTCAGGTGAAATACGTTGTATCTCTGCCTGTTTTTGCGGCGTAGAAGCGCAACCTGCCAACAGCATTAATGTCGCTAGCAGACCGCCAAACATTGAAAGTCTTAGTAATTTGTTAACATTCATTGCAATCTCCTACGCTAAAGTTTCCTAGCCAATTATGACCGTTAAACTTTACTAAAGTGCATTTTTCCACCTTTGAAATCCACCTTGATCGTGTCTTTCGCAGCAAAACTACCCGCCAGGATTTCTCGCGCCAAGGGGTTTTCAATCTCTGACTGAATCGCGCGCTTAAGGGGTCTTGCGCCATAAACAGCATCAAACCCTGCGCTTGAAATCTCGGCCAGTGCAGAGGGCGTTACTTGCAATTGCATATCCAGAGCGGTCAGACGATTGGTCAGGTTTTGCAATTGGATACCCGCGATGGATTTCACTTGCGCTTCGCCCAAGGCATGGAACACCACGACTTCATCAATACGATTGATGAATTCAGGGCGGAAATGCGTTTTAACTTCACCCATCACCGCGAGCTTGATGACCTGGTAATCATCGCCCGTCATGTTCTGTATCATCTGGCTGCCAAGGTTGGAAGTCATGATGATGACTGTATTCTTGAAGTCCACAGTACGCCCCTGCCCATCGGTCAAACGGCCATCATCGAGCACCTGCAACAGTACGTTGAATACATCTGGGTGCGCTTTTTCAACCTCATCCAGCAGAATCACTGAATAGGGTTTGCGGCGCACAGCTTCGGTCAAGGTACCGCCTTCTTCATAGCCTACATAGCCAGGGGGCGCACCAATCAGGCGAGAGACGGAGTGTTTCTCCATAAATTCGCTCATGTCGATACGAATCAGGTGATCTTCACTATCAAACAGGAAGCCAGCTAATGTCTTGGTCAGTTCAGTTTTACCAACACCCGTTGGACCCAGAAACAGGAACGAACCATAGGGGCGATTGGGATCTGACAGACCCGACCGTGAGCGACGGATAGCATCGGAGACCAAACGAACAGCTTCATCCTGGCCAACAACTCGCTCGTGCAACTTATCTTCCATATTCAGCAGTTTTTCGCGCTCACCCTGCAGCATTTTTGATACAGGAATACCCGTTGCACGGCTCACGACTTCGGCAATTTCTTCCGCACTCACTTGAGTACGCAATAGCCTGTTTTTAGAGGGCGCGCCATTTTCCTCTTCATTTGAGGCGGCTTTCAACTGGGCTTCCAACTGTGGCAACTTCCCATACTGTAGCTCAGACACTTTTTGCCATTCACCTTTACGCGTGGCCTCTTCCATCTGCTGCTTGATTTTCTCAATCGATTCCATAATGTGCGCGGAGCCTTGCACCTGCGCTTTTTCTGCACGCCAGATGTCTTCAAGATCAGCTGACTCTTTATCTAGCCGCTTGATTTCATCTTCTATCAGGGCGAAGCGTTTCTTAGAGCCCTCATCTTTTTCACGGCGCACCGCTTCACGCTCAATTTTGAGCTGTATCAAGCGGCGATCCAGCTTATCCAAGGCTTCTGGCTTGGAGTCAATCTCCATACGCACACGCGATGCCGCTTCATCAATGAGGTCAATTGCCTTATCAGGCAAGAATCTATCGGTGATGTAGCGATGTGAAAGCTCGGCCGCGGCAACAATCGCAGGGTCGGTAATCTCTACACCGTGATGCAGTTCATATTTTTCCTTGAGGCCGCGCAGAATTGCGATGGTCGCTTCTACATTCGGCTCATCTACCAATACCTTCTGGAATCGACGTTCCAGCGCAGCATCTTTTTCGATGTATTTGCGGTATTCATCAAGAGTTGTAGCGCCCACACAATGCAACTCACCCCTCGCTAATGCTGGCTTAAGCATATTGCCCGCATCCATCGCGCCTTCGGCTTTACCAGCGCCTACCATTGTGTGTAATTCATCGATAAATACGATGGTCTGGCCTTCATCCAATGCCAATTCTTTCAGCACACTTTTCAGGCGCTCTTCGAATTCGCCACGGTATTTTGCACCCGCCAAAAGTGAGGCCATATCGAGTGACAACACGCGCTTGTTCTTCAGTGTTTCAGGCACTTCGCCATTCACAATGCGCTGTGCCAAGCCTTCTACAATGGCAGTTTTACCAACGCCAGGCTCACCAATTAGTACTGGGTTGTTTTTGGTGCGGCGTTGCAATACCTGAATCGCACGACGTATTTCATCATCGCGACCAATCACGGGGTCTAGCTTGCCTGCACGAGCGCGCTCTGTGAGATCAACGGTATATTTCTTCAGCGATTCACGGTTGCCTTCAGACTCTTGATCATTCACTTGATCGCCGCCACGCACAGCTTTGACAGCTGCATCCAATGCCGATTTGCTCAAGCCTGCTTTTTTCAATAACTTGCTGGTTTCGCCTTTGTCGTCCGCCAGTATCAGCAAGAAGACTTCGCTGGCAATGAAACTATCGCCCAGTTTCTGGGCTTGTTTATCAGTGAGATTGAGTAGATTGGTGAGGTCGCGCGAAATAGAAACTTCGCCTGCGTTATTTTCAATTTTTGGCAGTTGGCTCAACGCTTGTTGCAACGAGGTTTTTAACGGCTCGATATTGACGCCAGCCCTTGCAAGCAATGATTGTGTGCTGCCATCTTCTTGATTCAGTAATGCCGCAAGCACATGTTGTGCTTCTATGCTGGGGTTATCGTTACCGACAGCCAGACTCTGTGCATCGTTCAGCGCCTGCTGAAACTTGGTCGTAAGCTTGTCAAAACGCATGGTATTCTCCAGATAAAAAAACGAGTTAGCAATAAGGTGGGGGAGCATTCATTGATTTCAAGTTTCTTAGGCTAAGTTAGTCCACAGTTTTTGCGTAAGCATCACCACCACTTTTAGCTGGATTTGACTCGAAGAATCACACTATTTTTAAGGATAAAAAAAATCTTAGGCATTCATCAGAATTTTCTTACTATTTAGCCAGAGTTTTGCCTTATGATGAGCATCGGTGCGGTAAGCAGACCCATTTGATTGTTGAGTTCAGTTTTATTATTACCACTAATAAGAAGATATAAATACATAATCCCGCCATGAGCAAAATCATTACCATCAGAAACCCATATTGCGAACATGAAACCTAGCGATAAGTTACTCGTAGAACGCGTGCTAGCAAGCCTCAACCGGGTCGCGGTGGTGTTTGCGGATGAGGCGTTAAATCTGCATTACATCAACCCTTATGGTTTCGAGTTATTTGATTTAGTAGTTCCAGACAATCATTCACCTGAACAATCAATATTCAGCGCAGATACTCCAGTCAAATTGCCAGATGCGGTCATTGAACGTATTTCTCACGAAATCAACCAACAACAGCATGACTTTATTGCAGAATTTAACTTAGGCAAGCAAGGTTCAGCTGAGCAACAAAAGATTCTGCAATTTTATATCGCGCCCCTGCCCTCACTCCTTGGAATATCAAGCTTTTCTGACAATTTCAAGAAAAATAAAGCCACACAAAAGCCCGGCTATCTATTCCAGGTCTATGACATCACTGAATCTGAAGCTACAGGCAAGCGTTTGCAACAGGCAAAAATAGCCTTTGAGAGTGCGGCTGAAGGCATCATGATCATGGACGATAAAACCCGCATTATCGCCATGAACAAAGGCTTTACAGATATTACGGGGTTTTCTGAAAATGAAATGATGGGCGAGATTCCCAATGTGTTTCATGGTGAAAAATATGACGCTGTTTTTTACCAGTCGCTATGGCACAACCTTAAGTATGAGGGCTACTGGCGCGGTGAGTTGTGGAACACACGCAAGAATGGCGAGCAATATTCTGAGTGGTTAACGCTCACAACTGTTAAAGACCGCCAAAATAATGTCGTTAACTATGTAGGCGTGTTTGCTGACATATCCGAATTAAAACATTCGCAAAACCGCCTGAATGAACTGGTGAACCATGACTCACTCACAGGCTTGCCTAACCGCACCTTGTTAAATGAGCTTTTGAGCCACGCGATTAAGCGTGCCGAGCGCGAACAGAACCAGTTGGCTGTGTTGTTTATTGATCTTGACCGCTTTAAGGCAATCAACGATAGCCTTGGCCATCAAGTAGGCGACAAATTGTTGTACGAAGTTGCAAACCGTATCAAATTGGCAGTACGCGATAGTGATGTAGTAGCAAGGTTAGGTGGTGATGAGTTTTTGGTCATGATGGATATGATCAAACACAAACAAGATGTTGAATTAGTCACCAAAAAGATTATCAAGTCACTGCAAGCTGAATTTGTGATTGATGGACGCGACCTCTTCATAGGCGCGAGCGTTGGAATTGCGCTCTACCCAGAGCACAGCATGGAAGTAGATGGCCTGGTGAATGCCGCAGATATTGCGATGTACCACGTAAAGAACAGCGGCAAAAACAGCCATTGCTTTTACTCAGCAGACTTGAGCAAGAATGCCAATGAGCTGTTTATGATGGAAAACCATCTGCGCCGCGCATTAGAACGTGACCAGCTTGAAGTGTATTACCAGCCGCAAGTGCGTATTAGAGATGGCAAGATTATTGGGGCAGAATCGCTTTTACGCTGGCAGCACCCTGAACTTGGCATGGTATCGCCTGCCAAATTTATACCGTTGGCAGAAGAAACGGGCCTGATTTTACAGATAGGTGAGTGGGTATTGCGTGAGTCCGCGCTACAGGCCTCGCGCTGGGCACATGCGGGTTATCATTTAAATCGGGTTTCAGTAAATGTATCGGGCGTACAGATACAACGCAGCAACTTTGCAGATACAGTGTATGGCGTATTGATAGAGACAGATTGCAACCCCAGACTGCTGGAGTTGGAAATCACTGAAAGTACAGTGATGCACAACACAGAGTTTGTGATTAGCGTATTTAACCGCATTAAGAATTTGGGCTTGAAACTGGCGATTGATGACTTTGGTACTGGTTATTCATCGTTATCACATTTAAAGCGTTTGCCATTAGATAAGCTGAAGATCGACCAGTCTTTTGTTAGAGAGTTACCAGGTAATGCTGATGATGCGGCGATTGCCAATGCCATCCATGCGATGGCAAACAGCTTGGGTTTTAACGTGATTGCAGAAGGTGTGGAAACTGAAGCGCAAGCCGCATTTTTACTGGAGATGGGATGCGAAATAGCACAAGGTTATTTATACAGTCGGCCAGTGACCGCGATTCAATTCACAGCACTGCTAGAAGCAGAGCGATTGAAAGATAAAACCAATCAGGACGAATAAGAAAAAAGATTGATCAAGCAATCATTTACCAAGATATATCACTGAAAACCGCTACGTATTAGCGCATAGACTAAACCAATAATACTAAAGAATTTTTATGGCTAGCTCGCAATATCATTTTATAGACATCAGCCAGATTCGCATTGGCTTGTATATCCATCTAGATTTAGGCTGGATGGATCATCCTTTCACTTTCAGCAATTTCAAAATCAAAGACGCAGAACAACTCGCTAAAATCAGGGAGACGGGCTTAAAAAAGCTACGTTACGACCCTAAGCGTAGTGATTGCGAACCATTGTCTGTAGGTTCATCGCCAGAACATATCACCATGCCTGCTACGGAGGATGTAGAACGCACCAAGCAAAGGCGTCTGCGCGAACTGCATCTGGCAATTGATGAGAGTGAAAAAAAGTTTTTACTCGCTACGCAAACCGTACGACAAGCCCTGCGTAACCTTGAAGAAAAACCTCAAGCTTCGATTGAACAGGCGCAGCAGCTGGTGAATGATATTGCGCACAATGTGATTACAGAGCCTGATATTGCAGTACATGCAGTGAATGGCAATCGCTCTGCTGATGAAAATTACCTGCACCCGGTCAATGTGACGATGTTGAGCCTCATGCTTTGCAAGTCTTTAAGCATGATAGAAGCTGACGCTAAAGCCATCGGCATGGCCGCTATTTTTCACGACATTGGTAAAGCCAAAATCTCAGACGCTATCTTGCTAAAAGAAACGCCACTGGATGAAGAAGAATTGGCCGAAATGCGCAAACATTGCGAATACGGCGCGCAAATGGCCAAAGAATCCGGGCTTTCAGAACGGATAGGCCGCGTGATTCTGCAGCACCATGAATATGCAGATGGCTCAGGCTACCCACATCAATTAAAAGGCACCGATATTGACCCACTGGCAAGGCTGATTGCCATTGTGAGTGCTTACGATAATTTATGTAACCCCCAACATGGCGGCCATGCGCTGACACCCTATGAAGCACTGAGCCACATGTTCAGCCATCAGCGCTCAAAATTTGATGAGTGGATACTCAAGCAGTTTATTAAATCACTGGGCGTGTATCCGCCAGGTAGCGTAGTGCAGCTTTCCAATGGCGCGCATGCCATCGTGATTTCAGTGAATCCTCATAAACCGCTCAAACCTTTTGTCATGGTACATGACCCAGATAAAGAACGAGATGCGCCACTCGTGATTGATTTACGCCAAGAGCCATCACTCGCTATTAACTTATGCCTGCGGCCGCATCAATTACCGCCAGAATCGCTGATATACCTCAACCCTCGTCAAAGAGTGAGTTATTTTGTTGATAAAGATTTAGCTGCTGGTAGATCTGCCTAACTAAACGCTTACCAGTTACGGCCTTCATCTTCTGAAGTAACGCTAAACATTGCAGCTGGACTGTTTTTGCTGGCGTATCCAGTCAATGTCACCTGTTCATTTTTAACCGTCAATTGCAGCGCGTCGGCATTTTCTTCACTAATGCGTTTGGCTGGTGTTGATACCCAAGCCTCACCATCCATGCGGCTGTAATAGGCACCAGATTTGTCATTAAGCATCCAAGCAAGGTGCCACCCCCAGTCACCACCTTGAGCAATGGCAACTGCTTTGTAGCGGCATGATTGTTCGCCAGAAGTGTTTAAAATGGCTTTACCTGAATACGTCACACGTTTGATTTCTGGCTTGTCAATATTAGAAACCACCAAATCATGTACTCCGTGCTCAAACTCGTATTCCTTCAGAATCAAGGTTTGGCCATTCGAGGCCTGCACTTTTGCTTGTGGGCATTGCAAACCTTCGCCAGCAAATACTTTATGTGCAGGGATCAAAAAGTGCAGCAATAGCACAAGAGGTACATATTTTCTCATCGTTGGCTTCATTTTTAGATTAAACATTATTGTTCGATATTTTAGCTATACTTCGGTTATTGAATACGCATGATTTGCTATATAACAAATCATGCTGAAAGTGCCGCGTGCATTCGGCAAAAGATTTTTGTATCACCACCCCTGCCACCACAAGAAAGGAAAAGAGCGCTGCCCAGCAGTGCTCTACAAATGGGCGGTAATCTGTTACTCATTGTTATAGCGTTTTTATTAGTCGTATTAAATGGTTTTTTTGTAGCGGCCGAATTTGGCCTAGTCAAATTACGGCAAACCCGTGTGCGAGCCATCGCCAAAAACTTTGGCTGGCGTGGCAAAATTTTGGCAACAGTGCATGGCAATCTTGATGCCTATTTATCTGCCTGCCAACTCGGCATCACCCTGGCATCCCTTGGTTTAGGCTGGATAGGTGAACCTGCTTTCGCCAAATTGATTGAGCCTTTGATGACCTATGCAGGGATAGATAATGAAAAAATTCTCCACGGCCTCTCCTTCGTCATCGCATTCTTTACCATTTCTTATCTGCATATTGTTATTGGTGAGTTAGCGCCTAAAACGCTAGCGATTCGCATGGCTGAAAAAGTAGGCCTCATCACAGCACCTGGGCTCTATGGTTTCTATTGGTTGATGTACCCAGCGATTTGGGGGCTCAATCATAGTGCGGGCTTTGTGTTGCGCTTACTACACCTTGATAACGTCAACCATCAGGACAACCACTACACGGCTGACGAACTCAAACTAATTTTGCGCAGCTCGCATGCAGACGATAAATTTAGCCGCGAAGAATGGCGCGTGCTGGCTCAAGCCATCGACTTCCGCGAACTGGATGTGGCTGACTTGATGCAACCTATTCGCGAAGCGGTGATTCTATCGGCTGAAGACTCATTGGATGCCAATATAGAGCGCATGTTGCAACACCGCTACAGCCGCTATCCATATATGGATAGTTCTGGTGAAATCACTGGGGTCATCCATATTAAAGACCTGTTTCTGGCCTCACAAAAAGCAGATGAAGATGAAGTCGTTGAACTGGAAAATCTGTTACGGCCAATTCTAACCGTGTCGCCAGAGCTACCAGCCACCGAGTTATTTCGCCAGTTTCAACAAGGTGCGCCGCACTTTGCCATTGTGAGTTACAAAGGCGGTGAGCCACTCGGCTTCATCACCATTTACAATTTACTGAGTGCGCTCGTGGGTGAAATCCGCGATGAGTTTCGCCCGCAGCAGAATGAATGGCGCAAGCTGGATGACGGCTCATTACTGGGCAAAGCCAGCCTACCGATCCCATCTTTAGAGCGCACGCTTGGTATTGATATTGAAGATATTGAATCTGCTGAGGCCGATACGGTAGGCGGTCTTGTGCTGTGGAAACTGGGAGAAATTCCTGAAGAAGGCCAAAAAATCAGCTTTGAACAATTTGATATTGTGATCAAAAAGATGATTGGGCCGCGCATACTGTTGTTGCGCGTTTATCCCAAACTAGAATAATCGAGCATTTAAGTAGGCTTGGATTTAATTTTAGCGGTTTCCCGCTAAAATCTTTAGGAGATGATTGTTAGCCAATCAATCATCTCCATCAATAGCCAATTTGTATAGCAACAATAAAAACAATTGATTTTTGTTATTGATCGACATTCTCTATTATCCAGCTGTGTACCAAACGAATATGCCTCACAAGTGCAATATTCAATGGCTAAACTTAATATCAGTTGATCTAGACAGGAGAAAAGCATGAGCAAAACAATCTTGACCACGTCGGCTGGCGCAC
Source organism: Methyloradius sp. (assembly GCA_035460505.1). Taxonomy (GTDB): domain Bacteria; phylum Pseudomonadota; class Gammaproteobacteria; order Burkholderiales; family Methylophilaceae; genus Methyloradius. The sequence continues at coordinate 15,146 of DATHWP010000009.1, forward strand.
CAGTGCCAGATGACAATAACAGCATCAGTGTGGGCGCGCGTGGCCCACTAACTTATGACAACCATTATTTGTTTGAGAAGCTCGCGCACTTTAACCGTGAGCGCATCCCCGAGCGCGTAGTCCATGCGCGCGGCACTGCGGCTTACGGCACCTTCACCGTAACCAAGAGCTTAAAGGATTACTCCATTGCCAGCTTCTTGCAGAATGTTGGCCAACAAACCGAAGTATTCTTGCGCTTTTCAACGGTCGGCGGCGGACAGGACTCTAGCGATTATGCACGTGACCCACGTGGCTTTGCGGTCAAGTTTTATACCTCCCAAGGCAATTGGGATATGGTCGGTAACAACACCCCCGTATTCTTTTTGAATGACCCGATCAAGTTTCCCGACTTCATCCATAGCCAGAAAAAGGATGCGCGTACTAACTTACCTAACCCTGCTAATGCCTTCGAGTTTTGGGCAAATCATCCGCAATCATTGCATCAGATGACGATTTTGATGTCTGACCGTGGCATTCCATTGTCATATCGCCACGTGCATGGGTTTAGCTCACACACATTAAGCTTTTACAACGCCAAGGGTGAGCGTTTCTGGTGCAAATGGCACTTCAAAACCAATCAGGGCATCAAAACCTTGACCAATGAAGAAGCCGCAACAATGCCTGCAAACGGCGCACAAAAAGATCTAGTTGATGCGATTGACCGTGGTGAGTTCCCATCATGGAAAGTCGAAGTACAGATCATGACAGAAGCCCAAGCCAAGACTTACCATATCAACCCGTTTGATTTGACCAAAATCTGGCCTTACAAAGATTTCCCTGTCATTGAAATCGGCAAGCTTGAGCTCAATAAAAATGTGAATAACTACTTTGCCGAAACTGAGCAAGTAGCGTTTGCACCAAGCAACTTTGTGCCTGGCATCAATGCATCGCCAGACAAAATGTTACAAGGCCGTTTATTGGCGTATCAAGATGCACATCGCTACAGAATCGGTGCGAACTTCAACCAGATCCCAGTGAATGTAGGCAAGTGCCCAGTTAACCATTACCAGCGTGATGGCGCATTTGCTGGCATGGGTTGCCCTGTGGGCCACTCAAGTGACCAAGCGAGCTATACTAATGCTGCGCATACAGTGAGTGCTTCTAACTTCTACCCAAATGATAGGGCAGCTGCGGGCGCACCAGTGCCAGCACCAGAAGTTGCTGTACCGCCAATGCCAGTATTGGAAGACGCATGGATTAAGGCCTACGACCAAAGTGAAGAGGATTATCACTCACAGGCTGGTGACTTGTTCCGCATTATGAATGATGACCAAAAGCAGCAATTGTTTAACAATATTGCAGGCGGTTTATCACAGGCTAGTAAGCCGATTCAAGAGCGCATGTTCGCTCAATTTTCAAAAGCAGACCCTGCGTATGCAGAAGGTGTGAAGAGTGCTATTGCTGCGATTAGATAAGTACTGCAATTAAGTAAAGCAGTATTGCCATAAAAACAAAGCCCGCAATTGCGGGCTTTGTTTTTTATTAGACTGTATCAATCGCCAGAATCAATCGTCAGAAAAGCGCTGCTCTAACCAAGGGTCAGCCTCGTTGTGATAACCACGCTGCTCCCAAAAACCTGGTCTGTCTTCGGCATGCACCTCTATCGACTTTAGCCATTTTGCGCTTTTCCATGCATAGCGTTTAGGTACTACCATACGCACAGGGCCACCATGCTCGGCGGTCAAAGGGTGCCCCAATACACTATGCGCAACAAGCACATCATCATCCAGCAAGGCTTCAAGCGGCAGATTGGTGGTGTAGCCGTCGTAGCTGTGCAAGGTCACATATTTAGCCAGGGGTAACGGTGCAGCCTGCATGAGAAGTTCACTGGCAGAGACGCCCTCCCAATCCATATCAAGCTGTGACCAGCGTGTTACACAGTGGAAATCTGACACATCCTTGATTTGCGGTAGTTTGCGAAACTCACCCCAGTCTAAAGACAGTGGATTCTCAACCAAACCAAATACGCGCAGATTCCAGTTAGTGGTATTGATATTGGGGCGGATACCAAGATCAAGCACAGGGAAAGTGGTCACGCGCGTTTGACCAGCAGGAATGCGCTCATCATTACTGGGCTTGCTAGGCTTTACTCCCTGTAATTTAGCTTTAACGGCAAGTGCTACCTTGCTTGCGATCATTTTCTTCCAGTCTGGCATTCAGCTTCCTTTTTCTAGGTAGGCACTTTTTGCTTCTTAAAACTATCCAGCAACAATAACATCACGCCGCCAGTAATCGCCGAATCTGCCATATTGAACGCAGGCCAATAGTAGGTTTGGTAATGGAAAAACAGGAAGTCGACTACATAACCCAAGGTCAATCTGTCGTAAAGATTACCCAAGGCGCCGCCTAGTATCATCGCCAAGCCAAAACAAAAAAGCTTCTGCGAAGCATGTTTGCGCAATAGATAAATGATCACAACCGATGCAATCAGCGCAATGGCACTGAAAAACACGCGCTGCCAACCGCCAGCCTGGCTTAAAAAGCTGAACGCTGCGCCCTGATTATGATAACGAACCAAATCAAAAAACGAGGTGATTTGCACATGGTCGCCATACTCAAAAGCCTGAACAACCAGATGCTTGGTATACAGATCAATCGCTATCACCACTGCGCTCAGTGCCAGCCACCGCAGAAAATACTTATGCATATTTTCGTGGCTCGCCAGCGCCAAACAAGTTGCTTACACAACGACCACAGATCGTTGGATGCTCAGCATGCGAACCAACATCCGCACGGTAATGCCAGCAGCGGTCACATTTCTTGTGTGGACTTGCAGAAACATCAACTGTAGTTCCAGTTCCTTCTATTTGATGCAAAGTTGCCCTAGATGTAATCAAAGCAAATCTTAAATCATCCCCTAGGCGTGCCAAAGACTCATACAATTTATCAAAGGTATAAATATCAAGTTCTGCCTGTAAGGAAGAACCGACCACACCATCAGTTCGCTTTTCTTCAATTTTCTTATTGGCAATATCTCTAAGTTGCCTTAAGTTACCCCAATCATCTAGATGAGCCTCGGTCAGCTCATGTGCTGGCAACTCATACCAAAGGTCCTCAAACACAGTTGCATCTGAATTCAATCCCAATGTCTGCCAGATTTCATCCGCTGTAAAGCTCAATATCGGCGCCATTAAACGCATCAATACATGAGTGATATGGTACAAAGCGCTCTGGGCTGCACGTCTTGGATGTGACGTTTCGCCTGTGGTGTAGAGGCGATCTTTCAGGATATCCAGATAGAAGCTACCCAAATCTTCAGAGCAGAAAGCAACGAACTTCTGCACCGCCAAATGGAATTCGTAACGGTCATAATCTGCCAGAATTTCTGTCTGCATTTTCTCAGTCAGCACGAGTGCATAGCGGTCAATTTCCAGCCATTCGCTGACAGGCAGCAAATCTTTACTTGCATCAAAATCAGCAAGATTCGATAGCAAAAAGCGTAAGGTATTACGGATACGGCGATAGCCATCAGCAACGCGTTTCAAGATTTCATCCGAAATCGTCAGCTCGCCTGAGTAATCGGTAGAAGCGACCCACAGACGCAAAATATCTGCGCCATAGGTATCCATCACCTTTTGTGGTGCGACTACGTTGCCAGTGGATTTACTCATCTTACGGCCATTGCCATCCACGACAAAACCATGGGTCAACAAGGCTTCATAAGGCGCACGGCCATCAATCGCGCAGCCAGTCAGCAAGCTAGACTGGAACCAACCACGATGCTGGTCTGATCCCTCCAAATAAAGGTCTGCGGGAAACTGCAGTTCTGGGCGGCGTTTAAGCACAGAAGCATGTGTAGTGCCTGAATCAAACCAGACATCGAGGGTATCTGTTACTTTTTTGTATTGCGCTGCGTTCTCTGGTGCGTGCTGTGCCATAAAGCCCGCAACATCAAGACTAAACCAGGCTTCAACTCCTGCTTTTTCTACCAGTAAAGCAGCTTCTTCAAGCAATACAGGGGTATGAGGATGTAACTCGCCAGTTTCTTTATGCACAAACAGCGGCATAGGCACGCCCCAGTTACGCTGGCGTGATACACACCAGTCTGGGCGATTTTTGATCATCGCTTCCAGACGAGCACGACCCCAGCTTGGGAAAAACGCGGTATCGTCAACAGCCTTATTTGCAGAGTCACGCAAGCTGGCACCAGAAATCCCTTCGAGATTCATGCCGATGAACCATTGGTGTGTAGCCAGCTGCATCAATGGTGTTTTGTGACGCCAGCAATGCGGGAAGCTGTGGTTCAATCTGGCACTGGCTAACAGAGTACCGTTCTCCTGCATTACGGAAAGAATGACTTTATTAGCTTCTTGCCTTGATAAACCTCGGATAGCTTCAAGCTCAACCAAATCACTAGTAAAGAACTTGCCATCGCCACCCATCAGGATTCTTGGTTTTTCGTCTGGGAAGTTAGCACGCATTACCAACCAGTCATCATTACCATGAGCCGCGGCAGTATGCACTAAACCAGTACCAGCTTCAGTTGTTACATGTTCGCCAGTGATGATAGGGACTTGGCGATTATCGAATGGATGCTTGAGTTGCATGCCTTTGAGTTCGCCACCTTTGCACGTACCCAGCACGCTATAGTTTTCTTCTGCATATCTGGCTAGCGTTGCGGCTGCGAGATCATGTGCAAGGATCAGTAAGCCTTTGCTGGTCTCAACCAAATCATAATCAAAATCTGGATGCACACTGGCTGCCTGATTGGCAGGCAAGGTCCATGGTGTTGTGGTCCAGATTACCGCATATATTTTTGTACTTTTAAGCGCATGAAGCACCAACTGCTGATTAGTATCATCAAGCTTGAAAATTGATAACACTTTAAGATGGTCAAGAACTTCAAAACCAACATCAATCGCAGGCGAATTCACATCTTCATATTCAACTTCAGCCTCAGCCAGCGCAGAACCGCAATCGACGCACCAGTGCACAGGCTTGCTACCTTGATATAGATAGCCGTTGTTATTAATTTCACCCAAGGCGCGCATGATGTCGGCTTCGGTTTTGAAATCCATCGTTAAATACGGATGGTCCCAATCGCCCAGCACACCTAGGCGGATAAAGTCTTTTTTCTGGCGTTCAACTTGCTCAAGCGCATAAGCTCGGCATAGCTCGCGAAATTTGGC
>DATHWP010000010.1:0-16945 GCA_035460505.1 Methyloradius sp.
CCTTTTTCAAGATGCCTGGAGACGTTCTCCAGCACGACGATAGCATCATCCACAACAAACCCTGTGGCGACAGTCAGCGCCATCAGTGACAGGTTATCCAGACTAAAGCCACAGAAATACATGGCAACAAAAGTACCAATCAACGACACAGGTACGGCAACTGCAGGTATCAAGGTCGCCCGCGCATTGCGCAAAAACAGGAACACCACGGCGATGACTAGGCCAATCGATAACACCAGGGTGAATTCAATATGATGCAACGAAGCACGAATAGAAGGTGTACGGTCCAGCATCACCGTCAAATCAATCGCGCTGGGAATAGAGGCGCGTAATTGCGGCAACAAGGCCTTCACTCGATCTATGGTTTCAACCACATTGGCGCCAGGCTCACGTCTTAGATGGAGCAATACTGCAGGCTTGCCATTGGCACTGCCGTAATTGCGTACATCCTGTACTGAATTACGTACTAGGGCAATATCTGATAAGCGCACTACAACGCCATTGCGCACAGTGATAATCAAGCCTTGATACTCAGCGGCAGTTTTTGCCTGGTCATTGGCACCTATCTGCCAGTGGCGCTCATCATCTTCAATAAATCCCTTGGGGCGATTGGCATTGGTCGCCACCACCGCTGCACGCACAGTTTCGGTATCAATGCCGTAATGTGCCAGCGCAAGCGGATTCAACTCGATGCGCACCGAGGGCTGCGAGCCGCCGTCCACATCTACCTGACCGATGCCTTCTACCTGTGAGAATTTTTGCGCCAGTATGGAATCAGCCACATCGTAAAGCTGCCCCATGCTCATGGTGTCGGAGGTCAACGCTAGATCCATGATGGGGGTATCTGCCGGATTGACCTTACGATACGTCGGGTTGCGATTCAAGCTGGTGGGCAGCAGCGTGCGGGCTGCATTAATAGCGGCCTGCACCTCACGTGCCGCACTGTTCACACTGCGGCTTAGATCAAACTGCAAGGTAATGCGCGATGTACCAAGCGTACTGTTGGATGTCATCTCGGTAATGCCTGAAATCCGCCCTAATGCGCGCTCTAAAGGCGTTGCCACGGTTGAAGCCATGGTCTCAGGGCTCGCCCCCGCTAATTGCGCCTGCACAAACACTGTAGGGATATCGATCTGCGGCAAAGAAGCCACAGGCAGCTTGGTATAAGCGAGAATACCCACGAGCGTGATCCCCAGCGTTAATAATGTTGTGGCGATGGGCCGCTCGATGAATATGCGAGAGATACTCATTAATCACACACCATCTGTGGCGATATGGTGACGTTTACGGAATGCATCCAGGCGTTGCGCCACGCGGTCAAATGCCAAGTAAATGACGGGGGTGGTAAACAAGGTCAAGGCCTGGCTGACGATGAGGCCGCCGACCATCGTCAAACCTAGTGGATGGCGCAATTCTGAACCAACGCCAGTACCCAGCATCAGCGGTAGCGCGGCAAGTAGCGCAGCCATGGTCGTCATCAGGATGGGTCTTAAACGTAACAGGCAAGCCTGGTAAATCGCTTCACGCGCAGGCATGCCCTGATCGCGCTGCGCCTCAAGCGCAAAGTCGATCATCATGATGGCATTCTTTTTGACGATACCAATCAGCAGAATAATGCCGATGATGCCGACAATCCCCAGATCATTACCCGACAGCATCAATGCCAGCAAGGCACCCACACCCGCTGATGGCAGTGTAGAAAGTATAGTGATTGGGTGAATGTAGCTCTCATACAGCACGCCGAGCACGATATACATGGTGATAATTGCAGCCAATATCAGCAGCAACTGGCTACCCAGGGAGTCGTTGAATGCAGTCGCCGCACCTTGGTATGTGATGCGTGTACTGGCTGGTAAAGAGGTTGCCACTTGTGCCTCATCGATCACTTTAACTGCATCACTCAGCGAGTAGCCAGGCGCCAGGTTGAACGAAATATTAGCGGCAGGGAACTGCCCAAGATGATTCACCACTAGCGGGGTTTCACGCTCGCTGATTTTGGCAATCGCGCTCAATGGCACCTGGTTGAGGGCAACTGGGCTACTGGTCGTTTGCGTGACGGTTGCGTCTGTGGTGCTTGCTGTCAGATAGATACCATTCAGCGCATCCATGCCCAGCCTGAATTCTGGGGCAACTTCGAGTACCACACGATACTGGTTGGATTGTGTGAAGATGGTTGAAATCAGGCGCTGGCCAAAGGCGCTATACAAGGCATTATCAATCGCTGCCGTGGTAATACCGAGGCGGCCTGCAGCATCGCGGTCTATATCAACATAGGCTTGCAAGCCCTTATTTTGCAGGTCACTCGCCACATCTTTTAACACGGGAGATTGCTGCAGGCGTTGCAACATCATATCTGTACTTGTCTCAAGCACCTTGGCATCCGCATCATCCATGATGAATTGATACTGGCTGCGGCTGACACGATCTTCAATAGTCAGATCTTGCACAGGTTGCATGTAAAGTTTGATACCGACGACCTCAGCTACGCCATCCTGCAAATGCTGTATCACGGTTTGCACGTTGCCAGCGCGCTTGTCTTTGGGTTTAAGATTAATCAGCAGACGGCCACTGTTCAATGTGGTATTAGTACCATCCACGCCAATGAATGAAGTCACGCTATCTACCGCGGGGTCTTTCAAGATGCTATCAACCAGTGCTTGCTGGCGCGTGCTCATTGCGTCAAACGAGATTGTTTGTGGGGCCTCGGTAATGCCCTGGATGACACCAGTATCCTGAATCGGGAAAAAACCTTTGGGCACAGCAATATAGAGTATGACAGTAAACACCATAGTCGCCAGCGCGACCAGCAAGGTAAGCCATTGATGATTCAGCACCACGCCTAGCAATCTGCCGTATTCATGCGTGACGCGATCAATGACTTCACCAGATTTATTGTAGAACCAGCCGCGCTCGGACTCGGGTTGATGACGTAATAATTTGGCACACATCATTGGGGTGAGCGTTAAGGAAACGACGGCGGAAATCAGAATTGCTACGGCTAGCGTAATAGCAAATTCACGGAATAGCCGCCCTACGATATCGCCCATAAATAACAATGGGATCAATACCGCAATCAGGGAGAGTGTGAGCGAGATAATGGTGAAGCCAATCTGCTTGGAACCTTTAAGCGCAGCCTCTAGCGGGGTATCACCCTGCTCTATGTAGCGCGAGATATTTTCGATCATGACCACAGCATCATCCACCACAAAACCCGTAGCAATGGTCAGCGCCATCAATGTCAGGTTGTTGATGCTGAAACCTGCAAGATACATGATGCCGAAGGTGCCGATCAATGATAAAGGCACCGCCACACTGGGAATGAGTGTCGCTGGGATATTGCGTAGGAACAGGAAAATCACCATCACCACCAATGCAACAGAGAGCATCAACTCAAACTGCACATCATTGACGGAAGCACGAATGGTGGTGGTGCGATCAGTCAGCACCGTCACTTGAAGGTCGGCAGGTAATGAAGCCTGTAATTCAGGTAACAGCGCCTGGATACGGTTTACCACCTCGATGACATTCGCACCTGGCTGGCGCTGTATATTAAGCACCACCGCTGGGTCACGATTTGCCCAGGCAGCAAGGCGAAGATTCTCAGCATCGGACACTACAGCGGCCACATCACTCAAACGAATCGCTGCGCCATTGCGGTAAGCGATGACCAGCTTCAAGTAATCTTGCGGCGTTTTAATCTGGTCATTGGCGGTAATGGTGGATGCACGACTTGGGCCATCAAAACTGCCCTTGGCTTGATTCTGGTTGGCATTGCCGATGGAAGTGCGCAAATCATCGATGCTGATACCAACCGCAGCCAAGGCCTTGGGATTTACCTGTATGCGCACCGCTGGGCGTTGGCCGCCGCTGATGGTGACTAGGCCTACGCCACTAAGTTGTGAGATTTTTTGCGCGAGGCGTGTATCGGCTAAATCTTCCACCGTGGTTAACGGCAATGTCTTCGAGGTAAGCGCCACCGTGAGTATCGGCGTATCGGCTGGGTTTACCTTGTTATAGATAGGCGGCGTTGGTAGATCAGTCGGCAAGTATGAACTGCCTGCATTGATGGCAGCCTGCACCTGCTGCTCGGCCACATCCAAAGTCATGTTGAGCGAAAATTGCAGGGTAATGACCGATGCGCCACCCGAGCTGGTAGATGTCATCTGGTTGAGCCCAGGCATTTGCCCGAATTGTCTTTCCAACGGCGCGGTGATGGAAGAAGTGACTACATCAGGGCTAGCGCCTGGATAAAGCGTAACGACTTGTATGGTTGGGTAATCTACTTCAGGCAATGCGGATAGCGGCAGCAATCGGTACGCCAAAACACCTGAGAGCAGGATTGCGATCATCAGTAGCGTGGTCGCCACTGGCCGCAATATGAATAAACGCGAGGGATTCATTACTCAGCGCCCCCTGGTTTCTGCCCTCCCTTTTTGTGATGACCCCCGTGACCATGTTTACCAGTTGCTGCATCGGCCGCTACAGGCTCCATCGGTTTCACTTTCGCGCCCTCACGCAGCTTGTCTGTGCCATCCGTCACCACAACTTCGCCAGCATCAAGTCCCTTGGCAATTACCACCACTTCGCCATCCACATAGCCTGATTTCACAGGGCGTACAGTCACGCTGTCACCATCCACCAGCACGTATACATAATCACCCTTGCTGCCGCGCTGCAAGCCAGCAACAGGGATCACCACCGCATCCTTTTGCACATCCACCAGAATCTTCACATTAACGAATTGGTTAGGGAATAAAGCAGCGTCATCATTCTTGAATATTGCGCGCAACTTGATTGTGCCTGTGGTGGTATCAATCTGGTTGTCCGTGGTCAGCAGCTTGCCGCTTGCCAGTTTGGCTTTCTGGGCACGGTCAAAGGCATCCACATCCACAGGCTCACCTGAAGTCACGCGCTGATTGATAGCAGGCAAATTATCTTCAGGGATATTAAACAGCGCCGTGATTGGCTGTAATTGGGTGATGGTGACGATGCCGTTGGTGTCCGTGCTGTGAATCATATTGCCTGGGTCAACCTGGCGCAAACCAACGCGACCTGCAATAGGCGCAGTAATGCGTGCATAACTGAGTTGCAATTTGGCGCTATCGACTAAGGCTTGGTCCACAGCTACCGCACCACGATATTGGCGCACTAGCGCTTCTTGCGTATCGGTCTGCTGCTTGGAAATGGAATCCTGGCTTAACAGGGTTTTGTAGCGCTCAAGATCAATCGATGTATTTTCAAGCAGTGCTTTATCGCGGAATAACTGGCCTTCAGCCTGCGCCAATGCCACTTGATAGGGTTGTGGATCTATTTGTGCGAGTAAATCACCCGCTTTAATGATCTGGCCTTCAGTGAAATAAAGCTTGAGTAACTGGCCATCAACCCGTGCTTTTACTGTAACAGTATTGCGTGGTGTCACTGTACCCAGAGCATCGAGGTAGATATTCACATCCTGCGTTTTGACTTTTGCAACGGCTACAGGCGCTGGCTTTGATGACGGATCAAATTTTTTACCAGAACCAGTAGCTTGTGCCCCATCGACAGCACCATCGTCGTTCGCGGCCTTAGCCTGCTGATAGTGACGGTAATAAAGCCCTCCGCCCACAATCAGCGCGATTACAAGTATCCAGATAAAAATTTTCCACCGTTTTTTGGATGATGTGTTTGGTGCATCTTGAGTAAGCGCCATGAGCTAATCCTGCTATATGAGTTCTGCTATTGAGGGTCTATTTGTTCAATTGATACTACAAAGGCTATTTTCACAGCCAATGCAGTTTAACGACAATTGATGCCAGTGATAAGGCAGTTACAAAACGATACGATAGAATATGTTTTGATATTGATATAAGCGAAAAATTAAGCCAACTCTTAAAGCTTGCAACTCAAGCATGGCCTCAAGTACTTAATCTATTTTTAGGCTACTTTTTAGCAACGCCTAGATTCATTTTAAGGTTCACCGTTTTACCATCTCCAACCACTTTGACTGGCTCAGCAATCATCAACTTTTCTGGTGCGAGGCCTGCATTTTTCAGTAGGTAATCCTGAGCCGAAATTGCCCTGCTTTTTGCAAGACTAGTTAAATCCGCATCCGTCACATTTGCAGTCAATCTAAGCTGTTGCAGCATGTCGACATATTTCGGCACATCTTCAGGTTTGGACTTTTTGAAGTAATCTTTGAGAGATTCCAGCGCCTTGAGATTGCGGCCTTCGCCTTTGCGCTCTTTGAGCATATTTTCAATGGATGACTGCACTTTGACGTTATTCAGGTCTAAAGGCCCAGGCTGTTCGCCCTCTTTAAGCTTGATCCCCATATCATTCAATACATCACGGCGGGTGACCAGTTCTTGAAGCGCCGCTTTATCTGCAACGGCATCAAATGCTGGAACAATACTCAAGGTGAGTGAGCTGCGTTTTGCCATGCCATCAGCCACTGATTTCAATTTCTCCTGCTCTTCTGGTAGCAGCGCTGTAGAGCCTGGATCAAAGCTAATCGCTTCAAGCTTGTCAGAACTCACGCCAAGCAGATTGCCGAGCAGACGGAATGGCGAAGTCACGATTTTCTCAAACACGTTCAGAATGGCTTTCCATACTATCTTGCCATAGCTGAACTGCGGATCATCCAGACTACCTGCGATAGGCAAGTCAAGATCAATCACGCCATCGCTGTCTTCAAGCAGTGCAATCGCCAGATCAAGCGGTAGGTTCATCGCATCTGGGCTATCTACATGCTCGCCCAGTCTTAATCTATTGATGACAAACTTGTTTTCACCAGTCAATTGGCGCTGCTTGATTTTATATTCGAGATCCACCGATATCTTGCCAGAATCTATTCTGCGGCCAGCAAACTTGCCGGAGTAAGGCGTGAGGCGATTCATTTCAAGGTTATGGAAACTCAGCTTCAAATCAGTAAAGTCGGTAGCGCGAAATGGCTGTAGCGAACCGCGAATGCGGGCAGAACCAAACTCATCCACCTTGCCATCCATCTCGACCTGTGCGGTGGTATTAGGGTTGGTAGATAGGCCATTAATCACGCCTGTGAGGCTATTGATGTGCGTGCCGAATTGCGGCTTGAGTGAAAGGTCAGCAAACTCCAGATTAGCGTTATTCACACTAACGCGGTCAATCGCAATGGGGAATGCCTCTTCTGCAGCGCTACCAGATGAAGGGCTAGCTTGAGCAACTGGCGGATTGCTCGCTGGCTCTGGTGTGCGCAGGATGCGCTTCACATTCATGGTTTTATCTTCGTAAATGATGAACTTGCCTGTGGGCTGCTCAATACGCAAGGCATCCATATGCAACTGGTTAGGGGCAATCGCTAACTTGAGTGAGCTACTGGATACTGACTTCCAGCCTAGAAACAAAACATTATCAGGCTCTTCAATGACCGCCAGATTGTCGACACTGAACCCGCCATTAAACTGCCCTGTAAGCGTCTTTTCGGTTTTGAGCGCCAACTTGCCTTGCACATTGGCTTGCCCATCATTGAGCTTGAGGTAGGCCGCCTGATTCACATAAGGCGAGAATGCTTTAAGCGAAAGTGCATCTAGTTTGATTTGCAAATCTGCCTTGAGCGGCATTAGCGCCAAGCTACCATTCGCTTCAAACTGCCCGCCCTGTTTGAACTGTGTTTTGAGCTTTAGTGGCAATGGCTTGGCTAAATCGAGCGAGGGATTATCGAGCTCGAACAAGGTATTTTGTATATCAAACACCACTGGGCTGGGTGTGCTCTTATCTTCAATATGCACGCCACTATTTTGCACGGTGAACTTGTCTAACGAAACTTTCCATGGCGCTTGGCTAGATGGTTTGGATTGAGTTGCTGAAGTTGATGGTTTGTTGGCAGCAACTTGGGCTAAAGCCGCTTGCCAATTGATAGATTTATCCGCAGCTCGCAGCACCTGGGTTTGCAAGCCAGAAATTAAAATCTCTGACAGCTTCACGCTGCTATCTTTTAGACTGACCACACCGCTTTGCAGATTGATTTTGTCAATGCTGGCCATAGACTGCGGGTAGAGAGCAGACTGCACAGATATTCCACTCAAATCGGCGCTTATCGGCTCAATCGCAACGTCTCCATCGGCATTATTGGCACTCAGGCTTAGGTTGATGTCCTTGATCTCTGCATTCAGCGGATGTACGAAACTTTCGTCTTGAAAAGCGGCTTTCCAGTGAGATAGCTTGAAACTAGCCAACTCAAATTTGAATGCCTTGCTGTCTTTTGTGTCATCGCTTGCTGTAGCTTTAGAAGCTGGCATTTCAGCAGGTTGAGGACTAGCAGGTACAAGTTGTTGCCAGTTAATACTGCCATCTTTCAATCTTGTTGCGTTCACTTCGCCCGCATCAAGCGCTATTTCACCGACTTTTACTTGTTGGGTGGCCAGATCAAAACTCACGTCATTCACCGCGGCTTGTTGCAATTTAAACAAACTCTCTTTGCCCTGCGTGATTGCCAAGTCATTAGTAGTGACTTGCAAGCCTGCAAATGTAAGCTGGGTGCCGTTGAGCATAGAGAAATCCAGCGCAGGCAGTGTAATTTGGGTTTCGCCAAGTGCCAGATGGCCATTACCCTGCACATTCGCTGCAAGATTAGTGACTTTGAGCGCGAGATTTTCAATGTGCGCTTCAGGCACTGGAGGAAGCTCTACTTGGTCAGACTGCGCTGAGTCTGCTGGCTTGACAGGCACTTTCACCATGGCAAAACGATAGTCCAAATTCGTTTGCAAATCCCCGCCCGTAATCTCGAATGGCAGCGCCTGTTGCTTAAGCACCTGCATCAATTTTGCTAAATGGATGCCTTCAATCTGTATCGAGCCAGCAGAGGCAATCGGGTTGAGTGAAAGGTCACCCTTCCACTTCAGGCTACCACCCTGCTCTGGCAACTTGGCAGAAATGAGGTAATCGCCACGGTCTTCAGGCAAGGTGGAGAGCCCTTCCAGCTCAAGCCCCAGCGGCTCTAATACGGCCTTAAACGGCGTTGGGCGATTGCGGTCGGTGTATTGAATATCACCGCCCTCGATTAGGATATGGTCAATCAGCAAGCGCGCCATGCCGCCATCATCTGGCTTTTTATCTTCATTCAACTTGGCAATCAAATCTGCCCAATTCAATTTGCCATCTGGTCCAATATCAAAACTGACTTCAGGCCCAATAAGCCGAATATCGTTAAGTCGCCAGGCAAAATGGAAAATGCCTGCGGTATCGACGTTGAGCAACAAGTGCTGAAAACTTGCCAGTGGTGAACCATCTGGCTTGCTCAGCTTTAAATCATCAATGGTAAGAATAAGGCTGAATGGGTCAAACTTCACCTGATCCACGGTGATACGACTGGCCAGCTTATGCTCAGCCACCCAAGGTAAGGCGCGCTTGGCGATAGGGTTAACCGCAAAATAGCTAAAGAGTAGATAAGCGATGAATAAGCCAACAATGATTTTCGTTGGCTTGGCTAACAGGTACTGCCTCAGTTTTTGACGGTTCAGGTGATTGTTTTTGAATTGCAGCAATTTTTGTTGTAGTTGTTTCACCATATTTTCCTCGGCTTTTATTCGCACCCGCTGCTTATAGCAGCATGCTATCTCGCAACAGCATCAGCAAGTATATTAGCTTAGCTGTGCACTTTCTATAGCCAATGATCGATTTTTAGACAGCGCACATATCGAACATATTGATTTTTCTATTTTATAAAAATCAATATGTTGTGGTTTTTTATATCCACACCCTCTTCCAAAAATAAATTTACTAGGTTATATTGATGTCACTACGGTACTCAAAGCACGCATAAACATTGCAAGCCTTGGGTTTAATAGGGAATCTGGTGACGAGCATTTCTAGTTAAGTATTTGTAGCTAAAAACGCTTGAATTCCAGGGCTGCCCCCGCAACTGTAATCAGTGAGTTTGTTGCCAACCAAAATGGTCACTGAGATTCCAACATGGGGTCTTGGGAAGGCCGGCAACAAGCAATGACCTGAGAGCCAGGAGACCTGCCGTTAGCAATCTGTTGCTGTTAAATCAGTAAGGATTATTTTTCATAACGTTTGAGGCGGGGTGTCCTCGGCAGATGGTAATCGTCTATTTTCGTTTACCGCCATGCTGGTCTTTATGGCTATGCAGCATCAAAGCAGGTTAATTGATTCTGTATTGTCATTCCCGTCCCTTTTACAGGGAGCTTTTCATGGATGATATTCAAGTCGCAACGCCGACAGCATCACTTTCCAACTTTAATACTCAAGCACCAAGTTTGCAGGTAATCCGTCGCAATGGCGCCGCTGTTGCTTTTGACCCAGAAAAAATCTCGCTCGCTATGAGCAAGGCGTTTCTTGCGGTCGATCATGGCCAAGCAGGCTCAAGTCGCATGCGTGAAGTAGTTGCGACACTGACTCAACAGGTCGTAACAGCATTGATTCGCCGTCTGCCCGCTGGCGGCGCTGTGCACATTGAAGACATACAAGACCAGGTAGAACTCGCCTTGATGCGCTCTGGCGAACATGATGTTGCCAGAGCCTATGTGCTATACCGTGAAAAACGCTCAGCAGAACGCGCTGCTCAGCCGCACGATGCCCCGCAATTACACATTCTTATCAACGGCAAACGTGAAGCGCTCAGCCTGGCAAAGCTAACTGAAATGGTAGCCGAGGCTTGCTTGTTTCTGGGCAATGCGGTTAACCCCAAAACCGTGGTCGAGCAAGCTGTACGCGACTGCTACGACGGCATGCCATTCAACGAAGTACGTCGCGCGCTGATTCTTTCGTCACGCAGCCTGATTGAGCGTGAGCCCGCCTACAACTACGTCACCGCGCGTTTGTTGCTAGACCTGATTCGAGCTGAAGTACTGGGCGAAGACGTCAACCATGCGGCTATGCAAACCCGCTATGCGGAATACTTTCCGCAATATATCAAGACAGGCATTGAAGCTGGCTTGCTGGACAAACGGCTTGCCCAATTTGATCTTGAGAAACTAGGTCGGGCATTCGATGCAAACCGCGACTTCCAGTTTGGCTATCTGGGCTTGCAAACCTTGTACGACCGCTACTTTCTGCATATTGAAGAGCGCCGTATTGAGTTGCCGCAAATATTCTTCATGCGTGTTGCCATGGGCTTGGCCATTAACGAGATCGATCGCGAAAATCGCGCCATCGAGTTCTACAATGTGCTGTCCACTTTTGATTTCATGAGTTCGACTCCTACATTATTCAACAGCGGCACGTTACATTCGCAGCTTTCATCCTGCTACTTGACCACCGTGAGCGATGACCTTGATGGTATCTATCAAGCCATTAAGGAAAATGCATTACTACAGAAATACGCAGGCGGACTGGGTAACGACTGGACGCCAGTACGTGCTCTTGGCTCGCGTATCAAAGGCACCAACGGCAAAAGCCAGGGCGTGATTCCATTCCTCAAAGTGGTCAATGACACCGCCGTGGCCGTCAATCAAGGCGGTAAACGCAAAGGTGCTGTGTGTGCCTATCTCGAAACCTGGCACCTGGATATCGAAGAGTTTCTCGATCTCCGTAAAAACACAGGCGATGACCGCCGCCGTACACATGACATGAATACGGCGCACTGGATTCCCGATTTGTTCATGCAGCGCGTAGCTGAAAATGGTGAATGGACGCTATTCTCACCATCAGATGCACCTGACCTGCACGATAAATTTGGCAAGGCATTTGAATCGGCTTATGTTGAATACGAACGCCAAGCCGACCGTGGCGAGATTGCTTTATTCAAGCGAGTATCGGCAACCCAGATGTGGCGCAAGATGCTCTCTATGCTGTTTGAAACTGGCCACCCTTGGATCACCTTTAAAGATCCATGCAATATCCGTTCACCGCAGCAGCATGTAGGCGTAGTACATAGCTCTAACCTTTGCACTGAGATCACCCTGAATACTTCTGCGACTGAAATCGCGGTATGCAATCTCGGCTCAGTCAACCTGATGGCGCATTTGAAAGAAGAAAATGGCGAGCTGGTATTAGACCAGACCAAACTCAAAGCCACCATCAATGTCGCCATGCGCATGCTGGATAACGTGGTGGATATCAACTTCTATGCCGTTGGCCATGCACGTAACTCCAACTATCGCCATCGCCCTGTCGGTCTCGGCATAATGGGCTTTCAAGACATGCTGCATGCCCTGCGCATTCCATACGCTTCGCAACAAGCTGTGGAAATTGCAGACCGTACCATGGAAGCTATTTGTTACAACGCCTATTTGGCGTCCAGCAATTTGGCCGAAGAGCGTGGTGCATATTCCAGCTTTAAGGGCAGTTTGTGGGATCAAGGTATATTGCCGCTGGATACGCTGAATCTATTATCAGAAGCACGCGGCGGTAACGTTGAGGTTGATCGTAGCAGCACGCTGGATTGGGATGCCTTGCGCGCCCGCATCCAGTCAGTTGGTATGCGTAATTCTAACTGCGTGGCCATTGCACCTACTGCGACTATTTCTAACATCGTCGGCGTGGCAGCAAGCATTGAGCCTGAATACCAGAACCTATACGTAAAATCCAATTTGTCGGGTGAATTCACGGTGGTGAATGAAGGTCTGGTAGCGGAACTGAAAGCCTTGGATATGTGGGACGAGGTGATGATTGCCGACATCAAATATTATGATGGCTCGGTGAAGGCTATAGACCGCATCCCCGCTGAGATTAAGGCACTTTACGCCACAGCATTTGAGGTTGACCCCACATGGTTGGTAGAAGCCGCTGCGCGCCGCCAGAAATGGATAGACCAGGCGCAATCGCTGAATCTTTACTTTGCAGTGCCTTCAGGCAAAAAACTCAATGACACCTACATGCTGGCTTGGCAACGTGGCCTTAAAACCACCTATTACTTGCGTTCATTGGGCGCAACAGCAGCTGAGAAATCCACAGGCAGTGGCGGCGAACTGAACGCAGTTTCATCATCAGCGCCAGAAGCCATACCTGAGGCGGCTCCCAAGCAATGCTTGATTGATGACCCAGGTTGCGAGTCTTGCCAGTAAGCATCCGCCAATCAATAAAAATATAGGAAAAAAACATGCTGTCATTTGAAGAAGAAATAATAGAAGAAACACCTGTCGTGGCACTGACGCCTCAACCAACCTTAGTCGCAGCCAGCATTGCACCTGCGAATCAACCTTCCGTCTCAGGCCGAGTCAATGCAAACGACAAACGCGTGATTAATGGGCAGACTGACGTTAATCAGCTGGTTCCATTCAAGTACCATTGGGCTTGGGATAAATACTTGGCAGGCTGCGCCAACCACTGGATGCCGCAAGAAGTCTCCATGAGCCGCGATATTGCGCAATGGAAAGATAGCACGGCGTTAACAGAAGATGAGCGCCTGATTGTTAAGCGTAATCTGGGCTTTTTCACTACGGCCGATTCGTTGGCCGCAAATAATATTGTGCTCGGGACATATCGCCACATCACCGCGCCTGAATGCCGCCAATATCTGTTGCGCCAGGCCTTTGAAGAAGCCATTCATACCCACGCCTATCAATACATCGTAGAAAGCTTGGGCTTAGACGAGAGCGAGATTTTTAACGCGTATCAGGAAGTTTCAAGTATCCGCGATAAAGACGAGTTCCTGATTCCATTCATCTCGATATTGACTGACCCAGAATTCAAGACCGGCACCATGCTCACCGACCAGCAACTACTTAAATCGCTCATCGTGTTTGCCTGCATTATGGAGGGCCTATTTTTCTATGTCGGCTTTGTGCAGATTTTGGCACTCGGCCGCCAGAACAAGATGACAGGCGCAGCAGAGCAGTATCAGTACATTTTGCGTGATGAATCCATGCACTGCAATTTTGGCATAGACCTCATCAACACCATCAAACTAGAAAACCCGCATCTGTGGAACAACCAGTTCAGGGATGAGATTCAAGCTCTGATGCAGCAAGCAGTCGAGCTGGAATATCGCTACGCAGAAGACACCATGCCACGCGGTGTGCTGGGGCTCAATGCTTCAATGTTTAAAGAGTATTTACGATTTATCGCCAACCGCAGATTACAGCAGATTGGTGTAGATGCTCTTTATCCAGGAGCCGCCAATCCATTCCCATGGATGAGCGAAATGATAGACCTGAAAAAAGAAAAGAATTTCTTCGAGACGCGGGTGACAGAGTATCAAACAGGTGGGGCGTTAAGCTGGGATTAATACAAAAAAGCCATTATCTTTAACAAGATAATGGCTTTGATTCAAAGAAGTTTACTTGCATGATTTATAATATATAAACTAATTCAACAACCTTCATGCAAAGAGTTTTTTGACATTGATTTCATACTAAAACATAGCAAATTGTTTCCAAAAGTAAAAAATGAAACTTTCTCACGCTAGCACTCTCTTATGTAGAGTGCTAAAATTATTTCATGAGTGAGATAAATACTATGACAAACGCTTTAACTATACCTTCAATTACTAGCTTAGACAGTCTTGACCAGTACATGCGTACGATCAAGGCGTTTCCCGTGCTTACTGCAGAGGAAGAGCATGGCTATGCTAAACGCCTGAAAGAAAACAATGATCTTGAAGCCGCCAAAGGCTTGATTGTTTCGCATCTGCGTTTGGTTGCAAGCATTGCGCGCGGCTATTCAGGCTATGGCTTGCCACAGGCTGATTTGATTCAAGAAGGCAATGTCGGCCTGATGAAAGCAGTAAAACGCTTTGACCCTGATCGCGGTGTACGCTTGGTTTCATTCGCGATTCACTGGATTAAGGCTGAGATTCACGAGTACATAGTACGTAACTGGCGCTTGGTTAAACTGGCCACCACCAAAGCGCAACGTAAACTATTTTTTAATTTACGTAGCATGAAAACTGGTGAGGGTAGCTTGAAACCTGATCAAGTGGCACGCATTGCCCGTGAGCTTAAAGTGAAGCCAGAAGAAGTGCTTGAGATGGAATCACGCATGGGCGGCCATGAAATCTCGCTGGAAAATAACAGCGATGATGATGAAGATGATAAATACAGCCCGATTGCGTATCTGCAAGACACACAGTTAGACCCATTGGAAAAACTCGCTGAAACGCAAAATGACCATCTTCAAACTGAAGGCTTGGCTTTGGCTCTTGAAAGCTTGGATGAGCGCAGCAGGCGCATTGTGCAAGCGCGTTGGTTACAAGAAGATAGCAATGTGACTTTACATGACTTGGCCGCTGAGTATGGCGTTTCTGCAGAACGGATTCGCCAGATTGAGCAGAAAGCGATGCAAAAAATGAAGGGGCTGTTAAGTGAGGTGAATTAACATTCACTAGGCTTCAAAGTAAAAAAAGGCTGCAATTGCAGCCTTTTGTTTTTTTCTCTTACTCAGCTAGATTTTTCTCAAGCAAAGAAAATTACTGATAACGCACTCAACCATGACCAAGTAATTAAAAGCACAACAATGGTCAGTGGTAGATTTTCAAAGGTAAAAAAAGATTTCATAAATTCCTCGCTCAATTATTTTTCAATTTTATTCTGATTGAGATTTGGGTTCAAGCGTTTAAATGGAATCATCGGGTCATCGTCATCCATTAATATCCTTTGTGCTGGCCCTTCCATATCATCGTACTGACCACTTTTAATCGCCCAAAGTATACCTGCAGCTGCTATACCAACAAAAATAATGGTCACACCGAGCAAAAACAGTAAGGTGGTGGTGGTCATGCCGCCTTGGATTGTGCATCCGCATCAAACTCTAATGCATTCTTAATATGCTGACGTAAGGTTTTCAAATCGGCAACTTGGGCTTGAATACTCGTTTCAATCCCCTCTAGCTCTGAAATACGGTCTTCTAATGTATCGGTCGCTTGATAAATACGCTTGATACTTTCAAGTCTGCGGCGTAGCTGTAGTTGATGCTCACGCACTTGTGATTCCATGGGTGAAATCACAGCTTTCAACCAGTTCTCTACATCGCGGTTAGCCACTTCATACACATGAATCACACGGCTTGCGAGGGTCTCAAAGAATTTTGACGTAAGCATCATTTTTTCATTGGCAATCATATTCAAAGCTGTACTGAACTGCTCTTTATAAGCGCGCTCAAGCTTAGTCAACTCTTTTTGATAGCGCAAAGTTGAGAAAACAGGTGCATCTGTTTTACGTAGGCCATGCTCTTTTGAGAATTTCTCATACATCGCATCCATCATGCGTTTGATTTCATCAATCTGCGCATCAGAGCTCATAAGGCGCGATTTGATCGTACTAAAGAACTCATCCATGGCATTACGTAACTGCTTGGTAAAGTTAGCAGCAACCATGTTCTCGCGGGTCTTAATGACCAGCGATTTAAGAGACTCCATACCTAAATGGGTGAATAACTCGTTAGTTTGTTTTGAAAACACACTGCGCAAGGCTTGAAAACGCTGTAAACCTTTTTCAAAGTTTTCTTTATCCGCTTTCACTTTGTTCATCATGTGTTCAACCACATCTTCGTTCTTGCCGCGTAGGCCTTTCAATTCTTCCAACTGCTCATTCATGCCTTGTAGACGGGCTTCAAGAATACCGAGTGAATTATTGATCAGGTCTTCAATTTCGCTTTGTGTGTTGTCACGCACAATCTCTTTTTTAGATGGAATCAACTCATCAGAGAGCGCCTTCTCGAGCTCAAGCAAACGACTCTTGATAAGCAGGTCGTCGTCTTTATTTACCTTGGCGAGTAGGCCTTTTTGCGCAGAAATCGGGAAAATCTGGTTAGGTGACAAACCAAGCAAATCAGCACTCGTATTCACTTGCTTGAGAATTTCTTTCTCTATCTGGGCTTCATCTTTCAACTCGTCCCAAAGACCATCAATTTTATTCAGAACAGCCAATCGGCCTTTTTGTTTCCAGCGCGTACCGCTGATGTACTGACGCCAAACATCAATTTCAGATTTAGTCACTCCAGTGTCGGCCGCCAGAATGAACAGCACGGCATGTGCATTTGGCAACATGTTCAGTGTGAGTTCAGGCTCAGTACCAATGGCGTTCAAACC
>DATHWP010000011.1:0-11419 GCA_035460505.1 Methyloradius sp.
CGCGTAGATACTTTATTGTTGGAATTGGAAACACGCTTTGTTGCGCTGGCGAATGTGGAATCAATCATTGAAGAAGTGGCGGGAGTTGCCTAAATGTTTCGTCTAGGAGCCATTGCTCGCAGTATTCACCGCAGCGTGATGCAGGATACAGTCGATGTGAGTGAATCCAACGGCGTACGCTCGCTGCACCTGGGCTCACCCACGGTGCAAAGCGCTATGCGGGTCAAGGCACCGTATGATTTGGAGCTAAGCTATACACGCGGCATGATGGCTTATCTGTTGTTTTCAAATAAAGTGACTGATGTACTCGGCATTGGCCTTGGCGGTGGATCTATCGCCAAATATATTCATCATTATTTGCCAAGTGTTAAAACACGCGCAGTTGAAATCAACCCGCAGATTATCCAGATTGCGCGCAGCCATTTTGCCGTGCCAGAAGATGATGAGCGTTTACAGATTATTGAAGCCGATGGCGCTGTTTACCTGAAAGAAAATCCTGCCAGTACGCACGTGCTGATGATTGATGCTTTTGACAGTCAAGGCATTCCAACGGACTTATGCTCACAGGATTTTTTTGATACCTGTGCAGAAGCGGTAACTTTAGATGGCATGCTGGTGATTAACCTCTGGGGTAGTGACAGAAATTTTGATGTGTATTGCCAGCGCATCGAGCAGAGCTTTAACCAGCGTGTATTGCTCTTGCCCACAGGTCGGCCTGGCAATATCGTGGTGTTTGGTTTTAACGCCTGCCGAGGGATTTACGCTGGGCATCACTCAGAGAACGTGCAAAAGCACTTGAAACAGAACATAAAATCGAGTTTCTTGAATTCGTCGAGAAACTGAGAGAGCATAATCACAGTACCAATAACAGGCTTCTACTCGAAGCCTGACAGGAAAATAACCTTAATGAGCCCACATCAATTTTTTGCCACTTGTCCACGTGGATTAGAAGCTTTATTAGTAGAAGAACTTACAAGCTGCGGCGCTAAAACCATACAAGCTACTGATGGCGGCGTGAGCTTTAGTGGTGATATGCCTATGGTGTATCGCGCGAACCTCGAAAGCCGTATTGCCACCCGCATTCTATGGCGTGTCGGCCAAGGAAAATATGCAACTGATGAAGATCTATACCAAGCCGCGATGAAGCTTAACTGGCCGCAGTGGTTCAACGTAGGCAGTGACTTCATGGTGAAAGTGACAGGCGTTAAATGCCCGTTGAAAAGCCTTGAGTTCGCTACACTCAGAATTAAGGATGCCGTCTGTGATCGCTTTCGCGAGGCTGTGAATAGTCGCCCTTATATTGATACCAAAGAACCTGATGTACGCATTCATGCCTATCTTGCGGCTGAAGATTATCAGTTTTATCTTGATACCTCGGGTGCTGCGCTGTATCAACGCGGTTTGCGCCGCGCCAGTATTGAAGCACCTTTGCGAGAGAATCTTGCTGCAGGTATTTTGAAGTTATCAGGATGGAAGCCTGGCACGCCATTGCTAGACCCCATGTGTGGCAGCGGAACTTTTCTGCTGGAAGCCGCCATGATTGCGCTGGATATTGCACCTGGTAGCGGCCGCAATTTTGGCTTTGAAAAACTCAAAAACTTCGATGAAGCTGCATGGCAAAAGCTTAAACAACAAGCGCGAGCAAAAGCCAAACCAATGAAGTTCCAGAAGATATATGGGAGCGATTCAGACTTGCGTGCAGTGCGCGTGAGTAAGCAGAATCTGGAAGAGGCGGGCTTGCTGGAAGCAGTACAACTGAGTAAGGTGGATTTTACTGAGGTCGTCCCGCCGCATGGTGAGGGCGTATTGGTTGCCAATCCTCCGTATGGTATTCGCATCGGTGAAGATGAAGAGTTGGCTGCACTCTATCCCAAAATGGGCGAAGCATTAAAACGTAAATTCTCAGGCTGGAATGCCTATTTCCTCACCACAGATATGCGTCTGCCTAAGTTGATGCGCTTGGCGCCATCCAAACGCACGCCTTTATTCAACGGCCCATTGGAATGCCGTTTGTTCGAAATCAAAATGGTAGCAGGCTCAAACCGCCCAGATGCAAAACGGAAACCACAAGATGGCTGATTCCTTAGCTGAACTGCGCGGCAAGATTAACGCCTTTGTAAAAGAACGCGATTGGGAGCAATTTCATTCTCCCAAGAATCTGGCAATGGCGATGATTGTAGAAGCCGCTGAATTGGTCGAGCATTTTCAGTGGGATACGCTGGAAGAAAGCCGAGAATTAACGCCAGAAAAACGTGAACAGGTCAGCCATGAGCTCGCAGATACGTTTGTTTATTTACTACGGATTGCAGAAGTGCTTGAGATTGATTTGATTGAAGCTGCCAACGAGAAAATCTTACTAAATGCCAAGAAATATCCTGTTGAAAAAGCCAAAGGCAGCAATGCCAAATATACAGAATACCAAGAGAAAAAATAACAAAAAGCCAACTTTAGAGTTGGCTTTTTGTTAGATTACATTAATTGGAATAAGCAAATTACAGCGCCGCCAGTGCAGCATCATAATTAGGTTCTTCAGCAATTTCTGAAACTAATTCGCTATGTAATACCTTATTGTTTTCATCCAGCACGACAACAGCACGGGCAGTTAAACCAGCTAAGCTGCTGTCTTTAATTTGCACGCCGTAACTCTCGGAGAACTTGGCAGTATTGCGAAATGTTGAAAGTGTCACTACATTTTCCAAGCCTTCTGCACCACAGAAGCGTGATTGGGCGAATGGTAGGTCGGCAGACACGCACAATACTACGGTGTTGGCCAAGGCGCTTGCCTTGCTATTGAACTGGCGAACCGACATGGCGCAGGTAGGAGTATCTACACTAGGAAAAATATTGAGAATCTTGCGCTTGCCAGCATAGTTTTCCAAATGCACATCATTACGCTTGCTATCAGCTAATGTGAAATCAGGTGCGGTGTCACCTTTTTTTAGGAAATCGCCACCTATGCTAACGGGGTTGCCTTTCAGGGTTACGGTACTTGTCATGATGCTTCTCCTAGTATGAATTGTTCAGAAATTAATTTTCGGCTTGAATTTTACAACTGCATTTGTGCTGCGTGGTTCTAATGTCATTCTGCCAGCAAATCTTCGCTTAAGTAGCCTATGGTCATGGTTTGGTTATGTAGCACGCTGTCATTGGTATTCGGGCGTGGCGCAAATTCACCGTAAGAATAAAAACCTGCTAGTACTGTTTGTGAGCCTAATATCTTCTTTACTTCAGTAATTTCATCAGTTGTTTGCTCTGCCATCACACCTTTTCGGCCTACGCAGCTTACGCATAGTGCCAAGCCTATCCGGGTCGTATCGATTTCTTTTAAATTGCCAGTGACTAAAT
This sequence comes from Methyloradius sp., assembly GCA_035460505.1. Classification (GTDB taxonomy): domain Bacteria; phylum Pseudomonadota; class Gammaproteobacteria; order Burkholderiales; family Methylophilaceae; genus Methyloradius. The sequence continues at coordinate 3,346 of DATHWP010000011.1, forward strand.
GCGCTGCGCCACCTGCACCTTCAACCAGCCTCTCATGCGTGGTTTGGCAGAGGCGGACGCTTTCGCCTTCTTCAACATTGCCAGCGAATGTCAGGCTGTTTTCCGCTTGGTTGACGGCCAATAATGTGCGGACTTTTTCAACTTCACGCTTGCCATCTTCGATCACGGCAAAAGGGAAGCGTAAACCAGATCCAGGTAAACCCTTGGCATTTTGTTCGCCGATATACATGCGGTAGAGCGGTAAAGCGGGTTTACCATCCATCTCATACACCACGTTTTTGATGGAGCGTGTGATTTTGCGCAGTGGGCCATAAGGCTTCCACCCGCCAAGTGCACCGCTGGCGGTCACCAGATGCTTGCCATATAGCCCAACTGCAATCACTAGATTGTCTGACACGATATTATTGAATAGTTGCAAGGTTTTGACAAAAGCTGCGCTATCGCCAGCCATGCCGCCGACAATAGGAATTTCTCCTAGTACACTTTGAAAGCCTTTAAGCAATTCCGAGCCGTTAACGTTGAGCCCGTCAGAGATGACCAATACAGTGCGCAATGACTCTGCTTTGAGTTGGCCTGCTAGTTTCTCGGCGATTTCAAATGAAGTTTCTGCCTCAGATTTTTTGAGATGTGTGACACGCTGTACGGTTTTTTCCCACAAAATGGCAGTGATTTGTAAGGTTTCATCGAACACGCCATTTGGATTGATTTCGCCAGAGGTTGTGCAACCAATAATCTCCGCACTTGGGTAGCGTAGTTTAAGTACCGTTTGTAGTTTAGGTTCGCTGAACCGTTTGACTGAGCCAAATACCAGTACTAGATTGGCGTTAGGCAATGGCGAGTTGGATGAGAAATCTTTTAGACCGTCTTTGCCGGCCAGAGATTCTTGTCTGATTAACATGCGCTTCTTCCTCAAGTGCCTTATTTTTTATAAGCATGATTTTAATCATGCTTCATTTAGTTAGGCTAATAATTATAATTTTTAAAGCCAATGCTAGATATTCTCTATCTTTTGGCTTGGTTTTTGCTAGAGCATTTATGCTTAAAATTGAGCGTTAGCTTAACGAATTATTATTGCCTGAATTGCTTGGTTTGCGTTGATTTATTTGCAAGCGGTATGCACAAATCTGCCGTAGTGATTATATTTAACATTTTTGTCATAAGATAGACACCCAATTGCATCGATAAGCGTGGGAAAGTATTGCGCCTGATGGAGTTCTCTGGATAGAATGGTGCTAGAGCTAGTTCAGGTAAATGATTGCTACAAATTCTTAAATCTGTTTGAACGCGTTTATTTAAAGGGGATTCAGGGTGGGGGATGTCAATCTGGCGGATCTGAAAGTGATGGTGATTGACGATAGTAATACCATCCGTCGAAGCGCTGAGATTTTCCTGAAACAATCTGGATGTCAGGTCATACTCGCCGAAGATGGGTTTGATGCCTTGGCTAAAATCTCAAATCTGCTGCCCAACCTCATATTTGTTGACATCATGATGCCCCGTCTTGACGGCTACCAGACCTGTGCTTTAATCAAAAGAAATCCACGTTATAAAAGCATCCCTGTCATTATGCTGTCGAGTAAAGACGGTTTGTTTGACCGCGCACGTGGCCGCATGGTCGGCTCTGATCAATATCTCACTAAACCTTTCACGCAAGAATCGTTATTACAAGCAATTAGTGAATACGCTAAAGCGGGTTCCGATGCTACCAACGAGGACGAATAGATGGCGCTTTTAAAAATCCTAGTGGTCGATGATTCAGCGACTGATCGCTTTTACCTGACCGAAATGCTTGAAAATGCAGGGTATATTGTTTCCACCGCATCCAGCGGTGAAGACTGTCTAGTACAGGTTGATGCTAGCCCACCACACCTCATTGTGATGGACGTCATAATGCCAGGCCTCAATGGTTTTCAAACCACACGTAAGCTCACGCGCAACCCTGAAACCTCACATATTCCAGTGATCATGTGTACAGGCAAGCAGCAGGCGACAGACCAAATGTGGGCATTACGCCAAGGCGCTAAAGACTGTGTGATGAAGCCAGTGAACGCGCATGAGTTACTGTCAAAAATCAAAGCGTTGACTTAGCTCATGGCCAAGAAGAAAATTAATCTGCATGAATATCAGCAAGATATTCTATCCAAGCTCAAAATCTCTACTGAAAAAGGCCAAGCCGAATCCACATCAAGATTAGCGGTGAAAGTGGGTGACAAAGACTATCTACTTTCCTTGGCTGATGTCAGTGAGGTTTTGCCCGTTCCAGAAATTCTAAAAATCCCACTTACCCAGCCATGGTTTCTTGGCATGGCTAACGTACGTGGTAATTTATATGCGCTGAGTGACTTTGGTCATTTTATTGGCTTGAATCCAAGTGTCATTAGTGCGCAGTCGCGTATTTTATTGATTAACGATAAATTTGGCATAAATGCTGCTTTGCTCGTTGATAGGCTAGTTGGCTTACGTAGTTTGAGTGAAATGCAACTGCAAAAAAAATCTGGTGATGAGGCTTTCTGGGTGTTGAATAAATTCACAGACAACACGAATGTTGAGTGGAGCGAATTAGACCTTGGTGAGTTTATCAATCAGCAAAGTTTTATGCAGGTCACAGCTTGAATAAGTGGGATAGATAAAGCCGCGTTAAATTAGCGATTATTAGATATATATTGTTGTGAGCATCAAAAAATACAGGGGATAACAATGGCATTGAAATTATCAGAGATCGATTTTAAAGGCTTGCCGGCAAAGCTGGTGGAAGACCTTAAAAATACATTCACAAGAAGAGTCAAGCTGGACCCTGAAGCGCCTGCCTCTGGTAGTCTTTCTCGTGGGTTGATCGCATTGTTTGTATTGAGCGCATTGGTTGCCTCACTCACGCTTTTATTCCACGTCAGGCAAGTGCAGCGCGAACATAACTTTGCAGAAGCTGCTGCCAGTTTGCAGATTTTTGCCCATCAGGCCACGCGCGATGCAGTACTAGCAACCTATGGCAATGAATCCGCAGGGGCGCATCTTGCAGCTGCTAGTAAAAACCTTGATGAAGCCACACAGTTAATGCACAAGCTTCAATCAGATACTTTGCTGACGGATCGTAAAGTGGCAAAAGCTTTGGAAGAGCTTGATGCAGAATGGAAAGTATTCGGCGGCTTAATCAAAAGTATTGAGCCAGGTCAGCCCGATGCTGCAGCAACCACAGCTAAGGTAGATGAAATCGTTGCAGCAGGGGAGAAATACGCCACCACAGCGCAAAGCATGATTGCCGACTACAACGCGCAAGGGCAGGCGATTATCCTGCTTGGCATTTCAGTGATTGCAGGCGTTGCTGCACTGTCCTTATTGGTATATCTAGGTTATCGCCAGATCATGAGTGCTAAACGTCGCTTTGGCGAAATGGAACAAGCCAATCTGGGCAATCAAGAAGCTATTTTGCACTTGCTGGATGAAATGGGTGATTTGGCCGATGGTGACTTAACGGTAAAAGCACAGGTCACTGAGAACATTACTGGCGCGATTGCAGACTCTATCAATTACACCATCGATAGCTTGCGTGACCTGGTCGCCGAGATTAACCGTGCAACGCAGCAAGTGAATCAAGCAACCGCCCAAGCGCAAGAAACCTCAGACTCATTACTTGCCGCGGCAGAAGAACAGTCTCGGCAGATTGAAGATACAGGTGAGGCGGTTACCGATATGACGCGCTCAATCTTGAACGTATCAAGCAACGCCGGTCAGGCTGCAGAAGTTGCGCAACGTTCGTTACAAGCTGCTACGCAGGGTGCGCAAGCGGTACAAAATACAATTTCTGGTATGAATGAAATCCGTTCCCAGATTCAGGAAACCTCAAAACGAATCAAACGACTGGGTGAGAGCTCACAAGAAATTAGTGAAATCGTTGAACTGATTTCTGACATTACCGAACAGACCAACATTCTGGCGTTGAATGCGGCAATCCAAGCGGCATCAGCTGGTGAAGCGGGGCGTGGTTTTACGGTGGTTGCGGAAGAAGTTCAACGACTGGCTGAACGTTCTTCTGAAGCGACCAAGCAGATTAGTGCGATTGTGAAAACCATTCAGACCGATACCAACAGCGCAGTAGCCGCGATGGAAAAGAGTACCGAGGGTGTGGTTGAAGGAGCTCGACTTTCCGATGCTGCGGGTCAGGCACTTAACGAAATCGAAACCGTTACCAATAATTTGGCACGATTGATTCAAGCGATTTCGGAAGCAACTGTTGCGCAAACTGAAGTGGCTGCTACCGTGAGCCGAAACATGCAGCAGATTCAGAACATCACATCGCAAACAACCGAAGGTACTAAGCAGACTGCTGAATCCGTTGGTCAGCTCAGTAGTTTGTCTGAAGAGTTGCGCGAGTCAGTCGCTGGTTTCAAACTTTCTTAACATGGTTGTGCTAAATAGCATGTTTGCTAAAGGCAAGATGCGGGCATCACTGTCTGCATTTCTCAGTATGACCAGTCAACTGGACAGTCAACCCGAATTGTGGAGAAAACGTGGCTGAAGATTTTGATATAGGACCGCTCACCTGGGTTAAAGATGAGATCAATCAAGCATTAGCCAATGTGCTTGAGAATCTTGATGATGTCGCGTCGCATCCAGATGAAGTTGCTAAACTTAAATTTTCTCAAACCCATTTATACCAAGTTAGTGGTGCGCTTGATATGGTGGGACTGGAAGGCTGTAAGCGTTTTTGCGCTGAGATTGAAAAGTTAACAGGCAAGCTTGAGAAGAATCAAGTTGCTGTAACACCAGAAACGATTGCAGCACTAAAAAATGCAGTCAAAGAGCTCGGCGTTTATTTGCAAGGTTTGCTGGATGGTCTAGCTGATCAGCCACTTAAGCTGGCACCAGCATTGCAAGCCATGGCAGCAGTGCAGAATGAGACCATAGGCGAGATTGAGCTTTTCTTCCCAGATACATCTATACGCGCACCAAAAGAAGCTGCTATGCAGGATGTGCCAGAAGATGCATTGCCAAGTTACCTAGCTGATCAGCGTAAAGTACTGCTCAAATCTTTGCTGGGATGGCTTCGGGCCGATAACCCTGAACAGCGAGTAGCTAATCTGGATAGTCTGCGTGGTGTACTCGAGAATGTGAAACAAGTACAAAAACAATCGTCGCAGCGCACTTTCTGGTGGGTGGCAACTGCCTTTCTTGATGTGCTTGGTGAGTCTGAGTTTTCTGAAAATCGCTATGTAAAGCGCTTGGTTCGTCGTCTCGATCAACAATTGCGTAGCCAGGCCGATGGCAGCAACCGCGCATCGGGCAATTTATTGCGTGATTTACTTTATTTCATTGCGGTGAGTCGTTCCGAGAGTGAGCGCATTGCCCAGGTAAGGGAGTTATTTGAGCTTGAAGGGCACATTCCCAAGCCTGACTCATACATGGTTGATGTACTGGAAATCTCGGCTACAGAACTTGAATCAATTGAGAGCTTGCTCAGCACATTGGAGACTTTGAAAGATCAATGGAATAGCCTTTCAGAAACGCGTGACATCAAGCTGCTGGATGCATTTTCATACCAAGTCAGTGAAATGTTTGCAGCTAGCCAGCATTTAACCCATCAGTCTATCGTTGATATGCTCGGTAGTCTGTACGAGCTTTCGGGTGAAGTCTCACTTGATAACAGCAAGCTGACAGATACGGTATTAATTGAAGTGGCCGCAGGGCTAACAGTGCTAGAGGATGCGCTGAGTCGCTATGCGCAGCTTTCTGAGAATGATATTCAAGATTTGGATAAACAGTCGCAACTCCTGCAAGAAATTGCCAGCGGCGAACAAAATCCAGACACCTCACAGAACTCCATGCTGGAGAATGTCGGCAAGGGCGTTAATGCCGCGGTTGTTCAGCAAATTAAAGACGCCTTGCATATTGCCGAGCAATCGCTAGACAGCTTCTTCCGCGATACAAGCACGACCGATGTCTTGCTTAGTGCTGACAAGGCTATTAGAGAAGTCATTGCTGCCTTTGATATGCTGGATATGCCAGTGCCTACTGCTACAGCGCAAGCAAGTTTGAAATTGATTGGGCATTTCAAACAGGGTGAATCAGATCAAGGCTTGTTTATCATCGTTGCTGAAAGCCTGAGTATGCTGGGCTTTTATACCGAAGAGTTGCCACGTGTTCGCCCAGAATCTAGAGCGGCACTTGAGAGCAACCTCGATAAGTTAGAGAAGCAATTGGAGCTCATGGAGTTTGATGATGCCCCAATAGATGATGCTGAAACTAGTGCTGGATTGGTGATAGAAGAAATTGATACAGATGCGTTCTCTGAGCCAGCATTCATAGATACGACATCAGCAGAAATAGAAGCGGCGACTATTGTTAGCGAAGTTGCAATCCCAGATGAAAGCTTGGCGCTCGAAACCGAACAAGCACCAGAGGCTGATCGTATTGATGATGCTGAATTACTGGATATTTATCTCACTGAGTCTGAAGAGGTTTTAGCCAATATTGCGCAAAATCTGCAGGCATTGCGCGTGAATGCCACTGCCAAAGAAGCGCTGGTTGAAGTGCGCCGGGGCTTTCATACGCTTAAAGGTAGTGGTCGCACAGTCGGGATGAAATCAACTGCTGAGGTCGCCTGGGCGGTGGAGCAGTTATTAAATCTTTTGATGGAACGCAAAACTGCACCTACTGCGGCGCAGCTTGCATTCGTTGAAGATGCTAGCGCTGCATTCGCAGGCTGGACAGCCACTCTTAAAGATGTGGGTGAAGTTTACCTCGATTATGTGCCTTGGCAAGAGCGTGCACATGCCCTTGAAAATGAAGCTGTACGCCAAAAACCAGCCAGTGAAGAAGTGGTGATTGGTGGTACTTATAAAATTAGCCGTGGCCTCTTCAATATTTTCATGCTCGAGGCCGAAGAGCATATGCAAGCGCTTAATGAGAGCGTGCCTGAAGTCAAGGCGCAGATGCTTGCAAATGAAGTGAAAAAACCTTCCGATAGCAGCCGTCGTGCAGCACACACACTAGCCAGCAATGCAGGTACTACAGGCTTTAAGGCCATAGGCGTATTGTCGCGTGAACTCGAGTTTTGGTTGGACGAGCATCAAGGATACTGGACACCGCAAACCTTTGCTCTTTATGAGAATGTAGTGAGTGCCTTAGGCAATATGTTGCGTAAGGCGGCTTTGCTACGGCAACCTAAACAAGTACCAAGCTTGGTTGTTGCCTTACAGGAGGCCACTGCACAAGCATCTTCTATCCAGCCAGTGGCAGAATCTGTTGATGTCCCACTTGAAACCCCAGAAGCTGTGCTGGCAGACATTGATGCATCTGCAGAGCTTGCTGAATCAGAAGTTTCAGCCACGCTAGAAATAGCCGAAGCAGATGGATTGGATGCAGAACTTAGCTCTGAAGAGAGCTTGGATGCCAACGAAGATAATATTGCAGACGTTTCTGAAATTGAAACAGCTGATGCAGTGCTGGAAAGTCCCGACGGCGAGCTATCCACTGCAGAGCCATTAGCTATTTCACTGGCGACTGATGCTACGGCCATTGAAGCCGATTTAAAGGCCTCTGAAGATACCCCTTTAGATGCATCTCTGCTTGCTCAGACTATCAGTGAACCAATTAGCGAGACTCAGGCAACAGTTGCTGAAGTATATTCTAACCAAGATAGTGTGCAGAACGAATTGCTCACCATGTTTGTTGAAGAAGCGCATGAGCTTCTGCCCGTAGTCGGCAATGAGTTGCGGGCATGGCGTACCGACCCAACAGAGCTTAGCCACTCAGACGAATTGCAACGTGCCTTGCATACCCTAAAGGGCAGTGCGCGTATGGTTGGCCAAGCTGAGTTGGCTGATACTGTGCATGGAATGGAAGACCGCGTGATTCGCGGGCTTAAGAGCAAAACCAAAAAAGTGGATTTTGATGGCTTGTTTGGTGATCTAGACCAAATTGGTGTATTCGTCGATGCAGCTACTAGCTCTTTAACTGCTAATTCACCGTTAACAGCACATCAACCACAGACAGAAAATCGCGCCCTGCGCCCAGTTGAGCGTGCTGTGCAATACCTGCGTATGCGTGCTGATGTATTGGATAGGCTGATCAACGAAGC
>DATHWP010000012.1:0-4147 GCA_035460505.1 Methyloradius sp.
CCCTGCTCGCTTGATTGCTGCTCTTGCACGGTAGCGACTTCCAGCCTGTCTGCATTGAAGCTAACGGGTAGCAACAAGGGCTGCATGGGCACGGTGCTAGTATCAAGTGCGGCTTTGAGTTTTTCATACATGATGCGCTCGTGCGCGGCGTGCATATCAACGACGACTAAGCCAAGATTATTTTGCGCGAGCACATACACGCCATGAATCTGGGCAACGGCAAACCCTAGCGGAAAATCCTGCGGATCATAATTTGGCGAAAAAGGGGCATCGCTGGGAGCCGCATGGATATTGCCTCCCATGGCATAGCTATTTTGTGGATTATTGCCCTGCAAACCAGCATTACCGAATAACGTTTGGTAAAAGTTGGGGGATTCGTTGGCACGTAAGTCAATCTGCGACTGAAATGTAGGGTAGCTGACCGCATTGCCAAAGGTCGGGCTAAACGGATTGGTCGGTGCCTGATTTGGTGTGACTAGGTTCGAAGCACCTGTGGGTGTTGCCAAGGCCTTATGCAATGCATGAAAAACAAAGCGATGCACCGCTTGGCCATCCCTGAAGCGCACTTCCGTTTTAGCAGGATGCACATTGACATCAACCAAGCTGGCATCGAGCTCTAAAAACAAGACAAACGCGGGATGACGATCATGATGCAGCACATCTTGATAAGCCTGGCGGATAGCGTGCGAAATCAGTTTGTCGCGCACAAAACGGCCATTCACATACACGTACTGTGTATCGCGTGCATTGCGTGAGAATGTTGGCTTGGCGGCCATGCCCCATAAGCGCAAGCCAGCGGCGGATTCATCCAGCGTAAACGATTCAGCAGAAAACTCTGCGCCCAATATCTCACCAAAACGTTTTTGCGGGTCTGCGATACTCAAGCGCGAGAGTGCCCTACCGTTGTGCTGCAACATGAAAGCGACATCTGGTCGTGATAGCGCTACGCGGCGGAATGCCTCTTCGCAATGGCCAAACTCGGTACCTTCTGTTTTGAGGAATTTGCGTCGTGCGGGTGTATTGAAATACAGGTCGTGAACTTCAACTATCGTGCCGATACCAAGTGCAGCAGGCTCAATCGCTGATATAGCGCTGCCTTCAGAGTCAATGCGCCACGCGTGGTGATCATCCTGATAGCGGCTGATAATTTGGGTGCGGGAGACAGAAGCAATACTGGCAAGTGCCTCGCCACGAAAACCCAGACTGGCGACGGCCTCGAGATCATCTAGCGTAGCGATTTTACTGGTGGCATGGCGGGTTAATGCGAGAGCAAGATCATCTTTAGCAACGCCAGTACCGTTATCTGCAACACGTAATTGCTTTACACCGCCATTGAGCAAGGTCACGGTGATGTCGGTACTGCCAGCATCCAGGCTATTTTCCAGCAACTCTTTGAGCGCAGAGGCAGGTCGTTCGACCACTTCACCGGCAGCAATCTGGCTGATGAGTTGGTCGGGAAGTAATCGAATGGATGGCATGCGAATAATCTAGGTAAAAAGTGGCTGTTAAGCCATTTTACCTGCCTGACTTGATTGTTGTAACAACAATCAAGCGATCACATCACGCTATGCCGATTGGGCAGTGCTTATAACCCGTCAACAAATCGCAAATTGTATTTTTTGGTACCTGAGTTACTGGTTTCTGCATCTGCACCAAACTTGGTCGCTAGCAACTCGACTGGGATGACGACAGGCTTTTCTGCCAGCAATTCATCAGCTTTGTCGAACAATGCTTCAGCTACTTTGCCTGCCAGATGGGCTTTGCGGCCATCTTCGTGGTTAAACGAATCAAAAATGCCAAAGGTAGTTTCGGTAAATTTCAAGGCATACCAAGTGATGGTTTCTGGCTCATCTTTGAGCAGAAATACGGCGGATTTTAAAAACTGTTCAAGCTCTTTAGCTTTCTCTGGCTTGGCTTCTAAACGGACATACAATGCTACTTTACTCATGAAATGCTCCTGATTAATTTTGTAAATTAATATTGATTACTCACTCTTGTACGAGTTTTGATTTTGCAAGGGGTGGGTTGCTCGCAAAATATTTTTTAATACCAGCAAGAATCGAACCTACTAACTTTTCCTGATAATCATCATCATTGAGCTTGCGTTCTTCATCAGGGTTACTGATAAAGGCCGTTTCAACCAATATTGATGGGATATCAGGGGATTTCAACACAGCAAAACCAGCTTGCTCTACACTGCCTTTGTGCAATGAATTGATCTTGCCGATATTGCCCAGCACGGCTTTACCTAGCTTCAAGCTATCATTAATGGTGGCGGTTTGCGATAAATCCAGTAGCGTACGCGCTAAATACGGGTCTTTATTATCCAGACTCACGCCACCAATCAAGTCAGACTCGTTTTCCTTATTCGCCAAGTACCTTGCAGAGGCACTGGTAGCGCCACTTTCAGACAAGGCAAATACGGAAGAACCTTTCGCATCTGGCCGCACAAAAGCGTCTGCATGGATTGAGACAAACAAATCAGACTGTAGTTTGCGCGCCTTGACTACTCGACCATGTAATGGAATGAAATAATCACCATCGCGGGTTAACACACCGCGCATATTCGGCTCGGCATCAATCGCAGCTTTGAGCTTTTTAGCCACTGCCAGCGTAATATTTTTCTCGTATGAACCATTTGCGCCACGCGCACCTGGGTCTTCACCACCGTGGCCTGCGTCAATGGCAATAGTGATCAACCTGATGTTATTTTTATTGAGAGCAGGCTTATCAGTTGGAGTGGTATTGCCAATTGCATCTGGCACTGCCACCAAGGTTTTAGGAGGCAATCCCTTATTATCTGGCGTTTTGTCAGCAACTTTGTTTTCGCCTGTTTTATTTTCATTGGCCTTATTATCAGGCTTGATTGTGTCAGGTTTAAGAACCACTTGCGGCAGGATTTCAGAGGGTGAAGTGGCTGGCTGATTGTTAGTAGCCGCGGGAATGGTCGGCTCTATACTGACGTTGTTGGACATTTGCAGATCAGGCAAAGTCAGAGCTTCACTTGGTTTTTCACGCTGCTGCACCATCGTCATCAATGGATCAACCGCGGGGTAAATATCCAGCACCAGTCTGTATTTATAATCGCCTGCGGGCTGCAACGAGAATATCTGTGGCTTAATTTCTGATTTAAGATCAATCACCAGTCGCACAACACCAGGCTTGAAATTAGCGACACGTACCTGTTTGATGTAAGGGTCGTCTATGAGTATTTTGTCAGATAAGGCTTTTAAGGTAGGGCCAAGCTCTACATCATCCAGATCAAGCACTAGGCGGTCTGGATTCTTAAGCATGATCATTTTTTGATCAATCGGTTTAGGAGATTCAAGCGTAATGCGAGTGTAATCTTCTGCGGGCCAAACGCGAGCGGCGGTGATGCTAATAGCGGCTTGAGCAGCTTGGCAAAACATACCAAGCATTGCACATATCAATAAGATGCGTAAACCAGCGCTATTCATGTACCAAACTATTCATTGAAAACTGCTTCATGTATTCGGATTAAATCGTGTTAGCAAGGCTGCTCCAATAGCACTATTTGAGCGTAGTGTTAATTTTCGGCCACCTTCGTGCGGCTGTAATACAAGCTCAATATCGGCTGCTGGCAATAACTCCCCCGCCTTCTCTGGCCATTCTACCAAGCATAATGAAGATGAATTGAAATAATCTCTAAAGCCCGCGGCATCCCATTCTTCTGGGTCTATAAAACGGTAAAGGTCAAAGTGGTAAACATTCAGCGAGCCGCCAGATAATGGCACCTGATAAGGTTCAACCAGGGTATAAGTTGGGCTCTTTACCTTGCCTGCATGCCCCAATTGGTGCAGCAAGCCCCTGACCAATGTTGTTTTACCTGCCCCCAAGTCCCCATGCAGGTAGATACTTAATCCTGGCACCAACACTTTTGCTATTTCTGCCCCGCATTTCAAGGTAGCCGCTTCATCGGCCAATTTGATTGTAATATCATGCGTCATATGGCTCACACTCTTGAAGATTTACAGGCATTAGCAGCAGACATCAAAAATTGGGGTGTCGAGCTTGGCTTCAACCAGATCGGCATTACCGATACTGATTTGTCGGCTGCTGGCGCTGAACATCAGGCATGGATTGCAAAAGGCTTTCATGGTGCTATGGATTATATGGCAAAACATGG
>DATHWP010000013.1:0-10203 GCA_035460505.1 Methyloradius sp.
TTGCTTTGCGCACGGTCTTGTTTATTACTGCTTTTATCTGCCTCAACTTGTACTGCCAGATCTGCATTTTTTTCTTTAAGGCGTTGTTGCGTCAACCAATCACGATAATCCTCAAGATCACCATCAAAGGTTTCCACTTTGCCATCCGCCACTAGCACAAATTTGTCGCAACTCGCGCGCAACAAGGCACGGTCATGAGAAACCAGCACTACACCGCCCTCGTATTCTTGTAATGCCAGCGTCAATGCATGCCGCATTTCGAGGTCAAGATGGTTAGTGGGCTCATCCAGCAACAATAGATTCGGACGCGTCCAGATCAATAACGCCAAAGCGAGTCGCGACTTTTCCCCGCCCGAAAACGGCGCGCAGGGACTTGTGACCATATCACCACGAAAATCGAAACCGCCGAGATAATTGCGGTGTTCCTGCTCACGCGTTTGTGGGTCAAGGCGCAGCATGTGTTGTAGCGGCGATTCATCCAGCCGTAATTGCTCAAGCTGATGCTGGGCAAAATAGCCGATATTGAGGTCTTTGCCTTCGACACGTTTGCCATTCAATGGCTGAAGCTCAGCTGCGAGTAGTTTCACCAGCGTAGATTTACCTGCGCCATTGCGGCCAAGCAAACCAAGCCGCTCACCTGGGCGCATGGTTAAGGCAATATGTTTAAGCACGGCGAGTTGATTGTAGCCAGCATCGACATCATCTAGCACTAGCAAAGGGTCTGGCGCTGAAATCGGCGCACGAAAACTGAACCCAAACGGGCTATCCACATGGGCGGCGCTGATCAACTCCATGCGCTCCAGCGCCTTGATACGGCTTTGTGCCTGGCGCGCCTTGGTTGCTTGGGCACGAAAACGATCTATGTATTTGTTCAAGTGGGCAACATCACGTTGCTGGCGCTCATAGAGCGATTGTTGCTGTGCTAACTTTTCAGCACGTTGGCGCTCAAAATCGGAATAACCGCCGCGATATAAAGTGAGCTTTTGCTGCTCGATATGGGCGATATGGTTAATCACTACATCGAGAAAATCGCGGTCATGCGAGATCAACATCAGCGTGCCGCGATATTCCTTGAGCCAGCTTTCAAGCCAGATCACAGCATCTAAATCCAAGTGATTGGTTGGCTCATCAAGCAATAATAAGTCAGAGCGACACATCAAGGCGCGTGCCAGATTGAGCCGCACACGCCAACCACCAGAAAAGTCAGAAACTGGTCGTGTCAGATCCGCGCTAGTAAAACCAAGGCCATGCAGCAACTCTGCCGCTCTCGCCTTGGCGGAATAGCCTTCGACTTCACTCAAGCGCATATGCAATTCTGCAATACGCTCACCAGAGCCTGCAGCTTCTGGTGCGTTTTCTAGTGCTGATAATGCTTGTTCTATGCTTCGCAATTCCACATCGCCATCCAGCACGAACTCAACGGCGGCATCGTTAAGCGCTGGAGTTTCCTGTGCCACATGGGCAATCACCCAGTGTGGTGGAATATCAAGATCACCAGATTCCACATGCAGCTCGCCACGCAGCATGGCAAAAATACTAGATTTACCCGCGCCATTCGCCCCAGTCAGGCCAACTTTATGCCCAGGATGCAGCTGAAATGAAGCGCCTTGCACGAGTATTTTTGCGCCGCGCGCAAGGGTGAGGTTTTTAAACTGAATCATTGAGTTTTTTAAGAGAAATAAATGGTGCTAATCGATAGGAATGATGAAGTAGCGAAGATCGAAAATCTATCGGATTGAATAAAACCATATTCTAAAGCATAGCAACAACATAAACCCGCCATTTTTATGTCTGTAATCGTTGACCTAGGCGCGCGCTAATGAAATACTCCAACACTGTATGTATATCGTGCGAAAGCGCTCTCCTCCTTGCTGCATTAGCGCAGCATAGCATTTGAAAAATATGGTCAAAAAGTCTCTGCTCTGGGTTTATCGCGCTGCACTCGTTACGTTGTGGTTGATTATTATCGTTCTGGCAACTTCGGTATTGTCATTGCGCTATATCGTATTGCCGCATATTGATGCTTACAAAGATGAGCTGGTAGCGCAGGTTGGTACAGCGGTTGGCCACCCCATTACTATTGGCGACCTGAAAGCCAGCTGGGATGGGCTGAATCCACATTTTTCCATGCTTGATGTTCAGCTTTACGATGCCGAGAACCGCCCCGCACTGTCATTAAGCCATATAGAGGCCACCCTTTCCTGGTTGAGTATTCCGCTCTTTGAGCCGCGCCTTTCATCACTTGCGATTTATAAACCCGAACTCACTGTACGCCGCGAGGCTGATGGCACATTGTATGTGGCAGGCATTGCTATGGGCGGCCCAGCAAGGCCTGAGCTTGCTAATTGGATACTACGCCAGGCGCAGATTGATGTGAGTGATGCGACGATTCTCTGGCAGGATGATTTGCGTAAAGCACCCCCGCTCACGCTCAACAATTTAAGATTATCTATTGTCAGCCCAGCCTGGAAAGGCATCATAGGACAGCATCGCTTTGCATTGCGCGCTACGCCTTCAGCAGGATCGTCTGCGCCAATTGATGTGCGTGGCAACATCTATGGCAAAGATGTCAGTCAACTTAATAGCTGGCGCGGGACGATTTACGCCAAGCTGGAAGGCACTGATATCGCAGCTTGGCGTCACTGGGTCGATTATCCATTTGACCTACGTGAAGGGTTTGGTGCTGCACAATTCTGGCTAGATTTCAGCAAAGGTGCGCCACAAAAAGTTACGTCAGATGTGATTTTTAGCCAAGTAAAAACACGCTTATCCAAAAATAGCGCAGAGGCAACGTTGAATAACCTTTCTGGCCGCTTAAGCTGGACAAAATATGATGATGGCCAAGAGATTAAAGCTCAACATATCAAGGCGATAACACCAGATGGCCTGAATATGCAAAGTGGTAACCTAGCGCTGCGTGAACGCTCAGCCGATGGCAAAGAATGGACAGAAGGCAGCATACAACTGGATGAAATTCAGCTTGAGTCATTGAACGCTTTCGCAGGCTACTTGCCCTTGCCAGCGGCAACCCTGAAACAGCTCGCCGAGATTGCACCAGAAGGCAAACTAGAAAATTTAGATGCCAGTTGGAAAGGCAGCGTTAACCAAACCAACGAATACAGCATACGCAGTAAATTCACTGGGCTAGGCATGAAGCCATACGAGAATTTCCCTGGCTTCAGCAATCTAACTGGCAGCATTGATGCCGATGAAACTGATGGCAGCCTCACGATTAACTCACAAAAAGCCGAACTCAATCTTGAGCATGTGATGCGCTGGCCTATCCCTGCGGATAAGCTCAGTGGCGAGGTAAAATGGAATATCCAGAAAAACCAGACCCAAATCAGCGTAAATAATCTAGCCATTGCAAATGAGCATCTGGCAGGCACCATCAATGGCAGTTATCTGCTGAACCACGTGCGTGGCGGCTTCTTGAACCTGACTGCCAAGCTAGGCCATGGCAATGCGGCTTATGCACATTATTACTACCCCAAGATTATGGGCGAACATACTTTGCATTGGCTGGACACCTCCATATTGGGTGGCAAGCTTGAAGATATCAATGTCACTATCAAAGGCAATCTGGATGACTTCCCCTTCCCTAATAATAAAGATGGCTTATTCAGGGTAACGGCCAAGCTTGACGATGGCCTGTTGGAATATGGCACTTCGTGGCCAAAAATTGATGGTATCAAGCTGGACATGCTGTTTGAAGGCGTGCGCATGGAGCTTAACGCTACGGCGGGCAATATTTTTGGTAATAAAATCATCAAAACCAAAGTGGTGATTCCTGAATTACATACTGCAGAACCCATATTGACCGTCATTGCTGACGGTACTGGCCCCGTCAGTGAAGGCATAAAATTCATCAATAGCAGTCCAGTGCACGAAGTGACCGAAGGCTTTACCAACACCCTGCGCACTTCTGGCAACGGCAACCTGCATCTGGAGTTAATGATTCCATTAAACGATGAAAATGCTACTAAAGTTAAAGGAACCTACGCCATTACCAACGGAGGCATGGCGGACCAGGAAATCCCTGAATTAAGCAAGATCAACGGCAAACTTGAATTCACTGAATCGGGCTTGCATGCACAAAATGTAAATGCTTGGATATATGGCGGCCCCGCGCAATTTAGTGTGGCAACTGGCAAAGACCACTCAGTAAAAATCAATGCGCGCGGGCGTTTGACTGATAGCGGTCTCAAACAGACATTTGGCGCTGGCCTCCCTGACAGATTAACTGGCAGCGCAGACTGGTCTGCTGATATCAGCGTAGTACAAAAGCAGCTTGAGCTCATCATTAACTCAAGCTTGGTTGGCATGGCTTCTAGCCTGCCACCACCACTAAACAAAGCTGCAAACGATGTGATGTACCTCAAAGTGGAGAAAAAGCAGACATCAGCAACACAAGACTTAATCACCTTGAACCTCGGCACAGCGATTGCTGCAAAAATACAGCGCGCTGACCAGAATGGCGTGATGAAAATAGACCGCGGTGAAATCGGCCTTAATGTCGCCCCTGCTTTGCCAACTCAGCCAGGACTTAACGTACGTGGCACCTTAGACAATCTGGATGCAGATGAATGGCGGAGTATTTTCAGCAAAACTAGCGTGCCAAGTAATTCAAATGCAGTTACCGCGAATACCGACTTCAGCATTGCTAAAGTAGATTTAGCGATCAACACGTTAGATATTTTTGATAAACGCATTAATGGCTTAAAGCTTGTCGCCAAACCAATCGCTGATGGTTGGTCAGCCAATGTGCAAAGCCAAGAAGTCACAGGTGATGTGCAATGGCATAAACCAGGCAATGGGAAAATTTTCGCCAAGCTCAAAAACCTGATCGCCCCTGCGGCAACACCTGGCACCATGGAGCTAAAAACTCAAGGTGATTTCAAGCAGCAGGCCGAGCAGTACCCAGCACTGGATATTACGGCCGACAACTTCGAGATCGGCAAAAAGAAGCTGGGTAAACTTGAGTTGCTGGCGAGCGAACAGAATGACGACTGGAGCATTGAAAAACTTCGTATGGTCATGCCAGAGAGCACAATCAGCGCAGAAGGTGAATGGCATAACTGGAAACGCAGTCCGAATACGCGCATCAATATTAGTTGGCAGATCACTGACCTGGGTAAAACATTGGATAGGTTTGGTTACCCTAATACGATTAAAGGCGGCGATGCCACCCTCAGTGGTCAGCTAAAATGGCCTGGTAGCCCACATGAGTTCGATACACTGGGCTTGAGCGGCAACTTACAACTAGATGCCAACCACGGGCAGATATTAAAAATCCAACCTGGGGTTGGTCGTCTATTCAGCGTACTTAGCTTACAAAACCTGCCGCGCAGACTGACATTTGATTTCAGGGATGTATTCAGTAGCGGCTTTACTTTTGACAAAATAACCTCGAGCGTCAAAATTAATAATGGCGTGATGCATAGCGATGATTTCAAGATGGAAGGTCCTACTGCAAGGGTTGAAATCAAAGGTGAAACTGACATACAAAAAGAAACCCAGCATCTGTTTGTTAAAGTCACCCCTTATGTCAGCGATAGCCTATCGCTGCTATCACTTGCTGGTGGGCCAGCAGTTGCTGGGGGGGTTTGGCTGGCACAAAAACTGCTAAAAGATCCAATAAATAAATTCGCTGCGGATGAATACGAAATTGTGGGCACTTGGGATAACCCGCAGGAACTAAAATCTCCAGAATTAAAATCGGATGAGAAAATCCCTGCGATTAGACCTCTGAACAAATAGACAAAATCAAGAACCATATGGAAATAAAACATGGCAATTAAATCACGTACAAAAAATATCAAAACTGATAAAGCGCTAGCGCTAGCTCCAGCGCCAGGCACCGTACGAGTAGCCTGCATACAAATGGCGTCTGGCCCTTATGTATCAGCCAACTTAAGCGAAGCAGAACGCTTGATCGAGATCGCCGTTAATCAAGGTGCCAAGCTGATTGCCTTGCCGGAATATTTTGCCATCATGGGCTTAAAAGAAACTGATAAAGTCAAAGTAGCCGAAAAAGAAGGCACAGGCCCGATTCAACGCTTTTTGTCAAAGATAGCCAAAAAACATGAAGTCTGGATCATAGGCGGTTCTATTCCGCTTGAGTCAGCCATCGAAGGCAAGGTTCGCAACGCCTGTTTGGTGTTTGATGACAAAGGTAAGCAAGTTGCACGCTACGACAAGATTCACTTGTTTGGGCTGAACCTTGGCAACGAGCATTATCGTGAAGAAAAGACAATTGAGCCAGGCGACAAAATCGTAGTCGTTGAAACTCCCTTCGGAAAAATCGGTCTGTCTATTTGTTACGATTTACGTTTTCCCGAGCTTTATCGCGCGATGGGCGAAGTTGATATTATCGTAGTGCCATCCGCATTTACTGAAACCACAGGGAAAGCCCATTGGGAATTACTGATGCGTGCACGTGCCATCGAGAACTTGAGCTATGTGATGGGGCCTGCACAAGGGGGCTACCATGCCTCTGGTCGTGAGACCCATGGCAACAGCATGATCATTGACCCTTGGGGTGTAGTATTGGATAGATTGCCACGCGGCTCTGGTGTAGTGATTGCCTCGGTGAATGCGGGTTACCAACAAAGTTTACGTAACAGCTTGCCCGCGTTGAGCCATCGCACGATCTAGCCGGAACAGGTAATAACACGAGTTGGAATTAAAGAATTTACTTAGCGTTGATAGATGCTGAGATTGTTACATTGAATAACTGTACTACTTTGAAAGTAATCTTGTCATGAAGCCAGAAACAATCCCTACCAGCTCAAGCCCTGAAACAGGCTCACATTTCAGCACGGCGACTGAAACCCTGCTTGCCCCAAGCGGCTTGGATGTGCCTGCGTTGCGCGGCGTGCTGGATGGAATCATGACGCACAAGGTAGATTATGCAGACCTGTACTTTCAATACAGCCGCTCAGAAAGCTGGGGATTGGAAGAAGGCCAAGTCAAATCTGGCAATTTCAGCATAGATCAGGGCGTAGGTGTGCGTGCAGTGAGCGGCGAGAAAACTGCCTTTGCTTACTCCGACGACATTCATTTAAACGCCTTGGAGCAGGCTGCCACTGCCACACGCGCAATTGCCAGTACAGGCAACGAACAAACAGGCTCGATACTCAAGCACATTAGCGCGCCGCAGCTTTATATACCGCAAGACCCTATTGCATCGTTGAGTGCTGAGGCAAAAGTCAAACTGCTTGAGCGCCTTGAAACCTATGCACGCAAGGCTGATCCACGCGTCACGCAAGTGATGGCCTCGATTGCAGGTGAATATGAAGTAGTGATGGTCGCGCGCCATGATGGCGTGATGGCTGCTGATGTGCGCCCACTCGTCAGGCTTTCGATTCAAGTGATTACTGAGCAGGATGGTCGCCGTGAGCAAGGTTCAGCAGGTGGCGGCGGTCGTTTTGATTACAGCTACTTCACCGATGAAGTTTTGCAAGACTACGCCAAAAAAGCGGTACATCAGGCACTGACTAACCTTGACGCCCGCCCTGCCCCTGCAGGCAGCATGACGGTGGTATTGGGCGCTGGCTGGCCTGGTATTTTGTTGCATGAAGCGATTGGACATGGCCTTGAAGGCGATTTCAACCGCAAAGGTAGCTCTGCCTTCGCAGGCAAAATCGGCCAGCGCGTGGCATCACCTGGCGTCACTGTGGTGGATGACGGCACCATTACTGACCGCCGTGGTTCGCTCAATGTGGATGACGAAGGTAACCCGACACAACGCACTGTGCTGATTGAAGACGGTATTTTGCGTGGCTATATTCAAGACAGCCTCAATGCACGGCTGATGGGCATGCCAATTACGGGCAATGCACGTCGCGAATCCTATGCACACATTCCCATGCCGCGCATGACCAACACCTATATGTATAACGGCAATATGCCGCCTGAAGAAATCATTCGCTCAGTCAAAAAAGGGCTGTACGCAGTCAATTTTGGCGGTGGGCAAGTGGATATCACCAGCGGCAAATTTGTGTTCTCCGCAGCCGAAGCGTGGATGATCGAAGATGGCAAACTGACTTACCCAGTGAAAGGTGCTACCTTAATCGGCAATGGGCCTGATGTGTTGACCAGAGTATCGATGATTGGTAACGATATGGCTTTAGATTCAGGGGTTGGTACTTGTGGCAAAGAAGGGCAAAGCGTGCCAGTAGGTGTAGGCCAACCTACACTGAAAATCGAAGGGCTTACCGTGGGTGGTACAGCGTAATTAAATCAGGTTAATATAACCGTGTGTATCGCTTAGTTATAACGACAGGGCTTGGTTGTAAGTATCATCACATCACAAGCTCGGCTATATAGAGGAAGTCCATCTAACAACATGTAACGTCATACGACATCAAGTGTTTATAACGAAAGGAACCGAAATGGCTACACCGAAGAAACCTGCAGTGGCTGCACCTGTAGTAAAAGCCGCACAAGTAGTTAAAGTTGCAGAAAAGAAAGCTGTTGCAGCTGCTAAACCTGTAGCGGCTAAAGTAACTGCTGCTACCAAGAAAGTAGTGGCATCCGTTAAAAAAGCTGCTGCGCCCAAAGCCAAAAGTCCAGTCAAATCCACCAGTAAAATCGGCCCAGAAGAACGTTACAGAATGACCGAGGTTGCTGCCTACTACATTGCAGAGCGCGATGGATTCGGCGGAAACCCAAGCGACTATTGGATTAAAGCTGAAGCACAAATCAATTTGCTACTCAAAAAATAATCGAATTAACTACGTTATTTGAATAAACATAAAGGCTACTTTTACAGTAGCCTTTATGTTTATAAACCGCAATCCTCATCTTTAAGACATAAGGAAATACGCGCGTATGAATAGCAACGGCTATAATATGCGCTTCACAAATCATCGAAATTTTCATGCAGCACGCCCTGCCTCACCCTGCCCTTGGTCAATCCGAACGTGTAGCTCCTATCCCAGCTGGGTACGATAGCTTGCTACTTGCACAACATGCATTGATCCTGAAAAAACACCAAGCAGAGACCAAGTCAAATAAGTCCAGCAAGCTAAAACCACTTGTCATCATCACCGCCAGCGCATTCGATGCGCAGCGATTAGTTGAAGAGTTGCCGTTCTTTGCTCCTGACTTAGTAGTCAGTATGTTGCCAGATTGGGAGACATTGCCTTACGACCATTTCTCGCCGCATCCAGACCTCATTTCCGAACGCCTAGCCACCCTTTACCAGATCAGCCAAAACCATTGCGATGTGATTATTGTGCCCGCTGGCACGGCATTACTAAGACTGCCGTCACAAGCGTATTTGGCAGCCAATACCTTCATGCTTAAAAAAGGGCAAAGGCTTGATCTTGATGCCTTGCGTAAACAATGCGCAGAAGCTGGTTACCACCATGTAAGCCAAGTCATGAGCCCTGGGGAATTCAGCGTGCGTGGTGGTTTGGTTGACTTGTTTCCAATGGGTAGTGCATTACCCTACCGTTTGGATTTATTCGATGATGAAATCGAGACGATACGCACTTTTGATATTGATACGCAGCGCAGTCTATATCCAGTCGCTGAAATCCGCTTGTTACCTGCACGTGAATTCCCGCTAGATGAAGCAGGTATCGCGCGCTTCCGCCAGAATTTCCGCGAGACGTTTGAAGGCGACCCATCCCGCAGCCGCATCTATAAAGATGTGAGCAAAGGCATCGCCAGTGGCGGCATTGAGTGGTATCTGCCGCTGTTCTTTGAGCAAACGGCTACCCTGCTGGATTATCTGCCTGAGAACGCCACTCTTTGCATGCATGGCAACCTCGACCTTGCCGCGCAAGGTTTCTGGCGTGAAGCACAGTCGCGTTATCGTCTGCTAGCACATGATGTAGAACGCCCGATTCTCAAACCTGAAACCCTGCTGATAAAAGCCGATGATTTCTTTACGTTAACGCATCAATACGCGCGCCTAATCATCACCACAGAAAATACCGAAAATGGCCTGCCAGCGCTTGATATAGAGCGCCGCGCCGAACAACCATTGCATAAACTACAAAGCTTTATTAAAAAGTTTTCAGGGCGCATCCTCATCGCTGCGGAAAGCCTAGGTCGCCGTGAAACCATGCTGCAACTGCTGCATGACCAAGGCATCACACCAACGCTTTGCGAAACCTGGGATGCATTCTCCAGTAGTGATGAAAAACTGATACTGGGAGTTTCGCCACTACATGCGGGCTTTATTCACCC